>JAGBRF010000032.1 GCA_017632555.1 Alphaproteobacteria bacterium
AATAATGCAAGAGAACACGAATAAGAAAGGAAAATAAGATGACAAATGATTGGGAAAAAACTTGGGGAACTATTCATTGGAATACTGCTGAAACAGCAATTTTAGAAAGAACAAAACAATTGATTGCCGATAAAGCAGATGTGAATATGCAAGATGAACGCGGTTTTACGCCGTTGATGTGGGCTTCTTACTATGGTCATGCAAAGGTTGTCCGCGAATTGATTGGTGCCAAAGCCGATTTGGATAAACAAGACGAAGTCGGCGGTACAGCATTGATATTGGCTGTTTCCGGCGGATTAAAAAATAAAGAAGTTGTCAGAATTTTGATTGATGCCGGTGTCAATCTTGACCTTCAAGATCATGATGGTTGGACGGCTCTTAAAATTTCTTTGGCAGCCAGATACGGTGAACTTTCCAGAATGTTGAACGAAGCCGAAAGACGTCAAAGGGCGGCAAAAGTTCCGACTCCTGTTAAAATCGGCGAATATTCTTTGATGTCAAAAATATTGGATCCGAAAGTAGAAGTTTCCACCAAAGAACACGAATAAGAAAAAAATAAAATGGACAGATGGGAAATAATCGAGGCTATCAAAAAAGGTGCATTTCACGGTGCGGCCGGTAAGGGCGACATTAAAACCGTAAAGTTTTTGGTTGAAAATGGTTTTTATGTGGACACAAGAAATGAACTTGGGGCCACCCCATTACATTATGCTTGTTATTTTGGAAAGCCCCAAATGGTCGAATTGCTGATTGAAAACGGTGCCAATGTGAATGCGCAAGATGATTATGGTGATACCCCGCTTGCCGAATCTGCCAAAAAAGGTTCTGTTGAAGTGGCAAAATTGTTGCTTGATAATTATGCCAGAGTTGATATCACAAATATGTATGGTGAAACATTGTTGCACCATGCGGTTGACAGCAATTTGGAAATGTTAAATTTTTTGGTCAGACTTCATAAATTGGATGTGAATGCTCAAACCAAAGGCGGGGACACGCCATTACATTATGCCGCCAATTTTGGTTGCCTTGAATCAGCAAAGTTGTTGATTGAAAACGATGCCGATGTAAATATAGAAAATTATTATGGCGAAGCACCGATACATTATGCCGTTTCAGAAGGTCATATCGGTGTGGTAAAAATGTTGGTTGACAAGGGCGCACTTTTGAACGGAGTGGACGGAGCCGGTAATACGTTGTGGGATTTGGCCAATCAGAATGACCATATAGCCGTGAAAAAATATTTGGAAATGTTGCGTAATAAAGCTTTGAATGATTTTTTGAAAATAAAGGTTGCAGGCAAGATTTTTGATAAACAACACGAATAAGAAAGGTATTTGAAATGAAAAGAGAACTGGTTGAAAAATTATGTCATACAATCGCATACGGTAATACAGTCGACCTTCTTATGCTGATATACGGCAAAGAAACGCATGTAGATGTAAATGCAAAAATCAGTTTCGATAAATACACTCCACTTCATTTGGCAGCCAGTGTAGGTCGTTTGGATATGGCTCTTACTTTGATTTTGCGTGGTGCTGACGTGAACGCAAAATATGCGTTGGGTGATACGCCGTTACACCGTGCCGCAAAAGAAGGTGATGAGTTGATGACAAAAGTGTTGATTGACAACAAGGCCGATTTATTTGCCAAAAATAATGATGGGAAAATTCCGTCCGATATGAATCATAAATGTTCCTCGGCCATCATATTATTGAAAAAAGCGGAACAAAAGGCAAAAAAAGAAAGTAAGTCGGTTGTGAATATCACGCATTATTCATTGAACCCGAATGTATTGGATTCGAAAACATCTATTCATATCAAAAATTGATTTTAAGTAATAAAAAACACCCCTTGACGTGATGTCTTGGGGTGTTTTTGTTTGTGTCGGGATTATTCGCCGGCAACTTCTTCGTCAGCAACCATGCTCGGTGTATCCAAAATCATTTTTTGAGATAATTCACCCGCATCGGCGCGAATGGCTTTTTCAATTTCTTCCATTTTCTTGGGGTTGGCTTTTAAGAAAGCCTTTGCACTTTCTTTGCCTTGTCCCAATTTTTCGCCTTGATAAGCATACCAAGAACCCGATTTTTCAACGATACCGGCTTTGACACCCAAATCCAACAATTCGGCGGTTTTGGAAATGCCTTCGCCATATATGATATCAAAGTCAACAGTTTTGAACGGAGGAGCGACTTTGTTTTTGACAATTTTAACACGTGTTTGGTTACCGATAGTATCTTCGCGATCTTTGACAGCACCGATACGGCGGATGTCAATACGGACGGAAGCATAGAATTTCAACGCATTACCACCCGTTGTTGTTTCCGGAGAACCAAACATAACGCCGATTTTCATACGGATTTGGTTGATGAAGATAATCAAAGTATTTGAACGAGCAACGGAAGCCGTCAATTTACGCAAAGCTTGGCTCATCAAACGGGCTTGAAGTCCCATGGGTTGATCACCCATTTCGCCTTCGATTTCCGCTTTCTGTACCAAAGCAGCAACAGAGTCAACAACTAACACGTCAATAGCGCCGGAACGTACCAAAGTGTCGGCAATTTCCAATGCTTGTTCGCCCGTGTCCGGTTGTGAAATCAATAAATCGTTGATGT
>JAGBRF010000033.1 GCA_017632555.1 Alphaproteobacteria bacterium
ACCAAAAGCGGTTTTATTAAGCCATTCGAATATATTGGCTAACTCTTACCAAGTTACAACCGTGTTTGATATTTGGGAAAATGACGTTATGTTGAACTGTTTGCCGATATTCCATTCATTCGGATTGACGGCTGGCGTGTTCTTGCCTTTGCTTATCGGTTTCAAAACAGTTTCTTATCCGACACCGTTGCATTACCGCGTTATTCCGGAATTTTGCAGCTCGGTTCGTGCTACGATTTTCTTTGCAACGGATACTTTCCTGGCCGGTTATGCAAAATGCGCAAATCCGTATGATTTCAACAGCTTGCGCGTTGTCGGTGCTGGTGCTGAAAAATTAAAAGATGAAACACGCCGTGTTTGGGCAGAAAAATTCGGTGTTCGTGTTGTTGAAGGATATGGTGCAACGGAATGTTCTCCGATTATTTCCATCAACACATTCTTGCGCAGCAGAAACGGTTCTGTCGGTTCTTTAATAACCGGTTTGGACTATAAGTTAAAAGAAGTACCGGGCATCAAAGAAGGTAAAGAATTGATTGTCAAAGGCCCGAATGTTATGATCGGTTATATGAAAAATGATAAACCGGGCGTTTTGCAATCACCGGCAGATGGTTGGTATGACACCGGTGACAGTGTTCATGTCGATGAAGACGGCTTTATATTCATCAAAGGACGTTCTAAACGCTTTGCAAAGATTGCCGGTGAAATGGTTTCACTGTTGGCCGTTGAAATGGCTATCAAGAAGAATTGGCCGGATTTCATCAGCGGAACGGTCAGTATTCCTGATGCCAAAAAAGGCGAACAAATTGTTTTGATTACAACGTGCAAAGATATTACGTCTTCGCAATTGACCGAATTATTCAAATCAGTCGGGTTGCCGGAATTGGCGTTGCCGAAGAAAGTCATTTATACGGATAATCCGCCATTGCTTGGAACCGGTAAATTCGACTATGTCACGGCAAAAGATATTGCCTTGAAAGACGCAAAAGAATAAAAAAAGGGGGGACCCTAAAAATCCCCTCTTCTTTTAGATAAAAAAATCCCCGAACAAAACGTTCGGGGATTATCTTTATTAACCGTTCAAGTTTTTGACGATTTCATCAGCAACCATTTGCGGTACTTCAGCATAGTGGTCAAATTGCATTGTATATTGTGCACGACCTTGGCTCATAGAACGTAAGTTATTGACATAACCGAACATACTTGCCAAAGGAACTTGAGCATCAATAACGCGTGCATTACCACGTTGATCCATACCGGAAACTTGTCCTCGACGAGAGTTCAAGTCACCGATAATATCGCCCATGTAATCTTCCGGTGTTACGACTTCAACCTTCATAATCGGTTCCAACAATTTTGGTTTAGCTTGCGGAATACCTTCACGGAAGCAAGCACGAGCCGCAATTTCGAACGCCATAGATGAAGAGTCAACATCGTGATAAGCACCATCATGCAAAGTTGCTTTAAAGTCTGTACATGGGAAGCCGGCAATAACACCGGTTTCTTTTGCCATTTCCAAACCTTTTTCAACAGCAGGAATATATTCTTTCGGAACATTACCGCCAACAACTTTGTTTTCGAATTGATAACCGGAACCCGGAGGTACCGGTTCGAACAATACTTTAACACGAGCAAATTGACCGGCACCACCAGATTGTTTCTTGTGCAAGTAGTCGCAATCGTAAGCTTGGGAAATTGTTTCACGATAAGCCACTTGCGGTGCACCGACATTTGCTTCCACTTTGAATTCACGTTTCAAACGATCAACAATGATTTCCAAGTGCAATTCGCCCATACCTTTAATAATGGTTTGACCTGTTTCTGTGTTAGAAGCAACACGGAAAGACGGGTCTTCCATTGCCAAACGGTTCAAAGCCAAGCCCATTTTTTCAACGTCAGCTTTTGTCTTTGGTTCAACGGCAATTTCAATAACAGGGTCTGGGAATTCCATCTTTTCCAAAATAACCGGAGCAGATGCATCACACAATGTATCACCGGTTGTTGTATCTTTCAAACCAACCAAAGCAACGATATCACCAGCACGAGCTTCCTTGATATCTTCACGGTGGTTAGCATGCATCAACAACATACGACCGATACGTTCTTTGCTGTCTTTCACGGAGTTCAAAACATAAGAACCTGTTTCCAAAACACCACGGTACACACGCATAAATGTAACAGAACCGACAAACGGGTCGTTCATAATCTTAAATGCTAAACCTGCAAATGGTGCATCATCTCTTGATTCGACACTAACATCAGAACCATCTTTTGCAGAAATACCATGAGCA
>JAGBRF010000034.1 GCA_017632555.1 Alphaproteobacteria bacterium
TATTCATTTATGTCCTTTTTCTTATATTATAACCTTAAAGTTTAACAGATTGTATGGGTTCTATCAAAGATTTGGTTTTGAACTTTTCCGTTGAAGTTGCTTACAATCGAAATTTGAGCATCCTTATTGTTATCCAATTTACCATAGTAATAATCAAATGCTTTCCTTCCGTCTTCATTCTTTATCTTTATATCGGCCCCATGTTCTACTAAAAGGTTGGATATCTCTTTATGTTTGTTATAAACGGCTAAATGTAAAGGTGTCCAACCATCTTTGGTTTTTACATTTAAGTCGGCACCCTTTTCAATTAAAGCTTTAACTATTCTAACACGGTTATCACGAGATGCATAATGTAATGCGGTCCAACCATGTTTATCTGCTACGTTTAAATCGGCACCTTTTTTGATTAAAGCTTCGGCTATTTCGTCATTATCGTTGTGAACTGCTAAGATTAAAGGTGTCCATTTTCCCGAATCTCTTACATCGGCCAATTTATTTAAGTCGGCACCATTTTCAATTAAAGCTTTAGCTATTTTAACATAGTTATCACGAGCGGCATAATGTAATGCCGTCCAACCATGTTTATCTGCTACGTTTAAATCGGCACCCTTTTCAATTAAAGCTTCGGCTATTCTTTCATTACCGTTGCGGGCAGCTAAGATTAAAGGTGTCCATTTTCCCACATCATCTACATTAGCCAATACATTTAAGTCGGCACCATTTTCAATTAAAGCTTTGGCTATTTGAAAATTTTCAAAATGGCTACTACGAGCCGCATAATGCAAAGCAGTCCAACCGGCTTTATTTACTATGTTTACATCAGCCCCCGCTTTAATCAGTAAATTTACTATTTCTCTATGATCGTTGATGCATGCCAACATCAAAGGCGTTGATCCGCCACCGGTTGTATCGCCAAGCGCGTTTATGTCATAATCCCCGTCTTTCAACAACATTTTGACCATGTTTGTGTCACCGGCGCGGGCTGCATAATGTAATGCATTACATTTAACTATTTTTATTTCAGGCTTTTTTACTTCTTCGGCTTTTTTTTGCTCGATTTGTTCGATTTTTGTTTCTTTATTCGACAAATTACCGCCGTTTTCTTTTTCTGTTTTATGTTTCATATGTCCATAACATAAAATCGATCCGCATAATCCGTATATCACCAGATTGGTTAATGCAATTCCGGCTAAATAACGCTTTTTTTTCTTGTGTTCATTGCCGTATAACACATGCCAATGTCTTTCATGTAACGCAAGCAAATGTCTTTCACGAAAAAAGTCTTTCCAAAATTTGATTGGATTAAATAAAAATTCACCTAACATTATATTTCCTCTCCTTTTTATACATTTTTTAAATCTAAAGTTGCCCTCCAACCGCGATTCTGCTTCGATTCTATCACACTTTTTGTTTTTTGTCAAGATTTTTTATTATAAAAAGGAAGATTATATATTTTTTACTTTTCTTATTGACAAATATGATTATCTGTGCCATTTTCTTATCAGTTATATTTTAAGAAGGAAAAGAAAAATGACAAAATCAGAATTAATTGAACGTATTGCGATGAACAATTCGCATTTGTACGCCAGCGATGTTGAACGTTTGGTAAACACTATTTTGAACCGTATCAAAAAAGCGATGATTGATGGTGATCGTGTCGAATTGCGCGGTTTTGGTGTCTTTGGAACCAAAAAACGTTCTTCCCGTGTTGCTCGTAATCCGAAAACCGGTGTCAATGTCAATGTTCAAGAAAAATCAGTCCCCTACTTCAAAGCAGGAAAGATTTTAAAGAAAAGAATCAATATATAAGGATAAAAGATGAATTGGCTGACGAATTATGTTCGCCCTAAAATCAATAAGTTGGTTGAACAAAAGGATATTCCTGACAATTTATGGATTGGTTGCGCTTCTTGCGGCAAGATGATTTTCCATAAAGAGTTGGAAGAAAACAGCTTTGTTTGCCCTTCTTGCGGACATCATTTTAAATTGGCAACGCCGGACCGTTTGAAAATGTTGTTTGACGATGCTAAATATAAATTGATTGATTTGCCGGCTGTTCAACCGGATCCTTTGAATTTTTCCGATGTCAAGAAATATTCGGATCGTGTCAAAGATGCCCGTAAAAAGACGGGGCAAAATGATGCCATCGTTATTGCAGACGGTATGATTGGCGGTTGCCCGGCCATTGTGGGTGTTTTTGATTTTGATTTTATGGGCGGATCCATGGGCACATCCGTTGGAGAAGCTATTGTTATGGCGGCCGAATTGGCCATAAAAAAGAAGGCCGCGTTGATTTTAATTCCCGCTTCCGGTGGTGCTCGTATGCAGGAAGGTATGCTTTCCTTGATGCAAATGCCACGGACAACATTGGCGGTCAAGACCTTAAAAGAAAATCGTTTGCCCTATATTACAATTTTCACAAATCCGACAACCGGCGGTGTGACGGCCTCTTTTGCTATGTTGGGTGATGTTCATTTGGCCGAGCCGGGCGCTTTAATCGGTTTTGCCGGTGCGCGCGTTATTGAGCAAACTATTCGTGAAACGTTACCGGAAGGGTTCCAACGTTCCGAATATTTGCAAGAGCACGGCATGATAGATGCCGTTATCGATCGGCGACAAATGAAGGAAGAATTAGCTAAAGTTTTAAATTTACTTATGCATACAACTGACTGATTTTAATGAATAAAAGGATTTACAATGAAGATTGTTTGTGATGGTATTCAAAATGGCGTCATAGCCGATAAATACGGCAAACGCGGTAATCAATTCAAAGGTTCTATGCCCACTTATTCTTTGGGTTTTCGTATGGAAGATATTCCCGCCGGAACGATATCATTTGCTTTTATTTTGGACGATCCAGATTCCGTTCCCGTTGCCGGTTTTAAGTGGATTCATTGGTTGGGTGCGAATTTGTGCAAAGACAGTATTCCCGATAACGAAAGTATAAATACCCTTATTTTTGTCCAAGGTAAAAACAGTTGGGGACAAAATATGTATGGTGGTATGGCTCCGCCAAATTGCCCGCATACTTATGTTTTCCGCGTGTTTGCGTTAGATTGTTTGTTGAATTTGAAAAACGGTTTTACGTTGGAAGATTTAAAACGCGAAATGGCCGGACACATTTTAGATTCGGCTTTTATCGAAGGCGTTTACAGTAACTAATAAAACATCATCTTTGAAATTATCAAAGCTAAGATAATACCGGCTAAATCAGCAACAATGCCGGCGGTAATGGCGTGTCTGAACTTTGTTACACCAACCGCCCCAAAATAAACCGCCAACACGTAAAACGTTGTTTCCGAGCAACCCAACATAACGGCCGCTGTTTTGGTAATGGGTGCATCGGGACCGTGTGCAGCCGCTATTTCCGCAAAAATACCCCTTGCCCCGCTACCGGACAAGGAACGTGTCAAAGCCAATGGTAACAGGTCAATCGGCATACCGATAAATTCCAAAACCGGTTTTAATGCCATACCCAGTAAATCAATAGCGCCGCTGGCCCGGAACATCGCAACAGCAACCATCATTGCCACCAAGTAAGGAATTATGCGAACGGATACATCAAAGCCCTGCTTTGCGCCATTTGGGAATTCTTCGTAAACCGGAACTTTTTTATATGTGGCATAAATCAAAATAACGGCAATCAAGACGGGAATAACTGCAAAGGAAATTTGTTCAAACATCTTTTCTTCCTCCCTTCTTGCCTTCCGGAGAAATTTTAATCAACAGCTTGACGCATATAATACCGATAACCAAAGCACCGAAAGTGCTTAAAATTGTCGGCAAAATGATATCCGTTGCGTTTGTTGAACCCAATGACATCAAAATTGCAATTACGGAAATCGGCAATAATTGAACGCCGGCTGTGTTGATTGTCAAAAAGGTACACATATCATCAGAAGCGGTATCTTTTTCATTTTTGTTTAACCGTTGCAATCCTTCCATAGCCTTGATACCCATAGGCGTTGCCGCATTTCCCAACCCTAAAGCATTTGCAGTTACGTTCATTGCTATATCGGCTTGAACCGGATCATCTTTCGGAACGGAGGGAAACAGAAAACGCAAAATGGGTGAAAATATCTTTGCAATCAAATTGAGCAATCCGGCTTTTTGTGCTATGTGCATTAAGCCAAGCCATAAAGTCATAATCCCAATCAAGCCCAATGAAATTTTAACAGCATCAGAAGATGCATTCATAACAGCGGCTGAAACATCGGCCATTTTCCCATTGCATAACCCGACAATAACGGAGCAAACAATAAAGAAAAGCCAAATATAATTCATCATTTTTTTATTCTCGAATAAGTTTGTAAACAATGCTATCATATAACGCTTGGAATGATGCGTCAATAATATCTTGTGAAATTCCGACAGTTGACCAACGTTTTCCTTTGATATCCCCTGCTTCTATCATAACACGCGTAATTGCCCCTGTTCCGCGTTCCGAAGCAAAGATACGGACTTTATAGTCAAACAATCTGAATGTTTTTAATGACGGATAAGTCGGCAACAAAGCCTTAAATAACGCACGTGTCAAAGCATCAACCGGACCGCAACCATCGGCGGCTTCAATCATGTGTTTGTCTTGAATTGTTATACGAACGGTGGCATCTGACAAAGTTTTCAAAACGCCCTTTGCATTGTATCGGCGTTCATCTATAACGCGGAAACCATCAACTTTGAAGAAAGTCGGCAATCCGTATAAAAACTTACGTGCCATCAGTTCAAAAGAAGCTTCTGCCCCATCGTAAGTAAAGCCTTCCTTTTCCTTTTCTTTGACCAACTTTAATAAATGCTCTACTCTTTCATCTGAATCTTCGATTTCAATACCAAATTGTTTAAGCAGGTTCGAAATGTTTGATTTTCCGGCTTGTTCAGAAACCAAAATGTGACGAACGTTTCCGATTTTTTCCGGATTTATATGTTCATAGAATTTAGGATTTTTGTTGACTGCGAAAACGTGCAATCCGCCTTTATGGGCAAAGGCCGATGTTCCGACATAAGGTTGACGTTTCTCCGCAGAAATATTCAATTTTTCGTATAAATAATGGGAAATATGCGTCAGTTTTTTCAAACCATCTTCGGTTATAGATGTCTTATACCCCATTTTCAAAATCAAGTCGGGAATAACCGTTATCAAATCGGCATTACCGCACCTTTCACCCAGCCCGTTGATCGTTCCGTTTATTTGACGGACGCCGGCTTTTACGGCTATCAGCGTATTTGCAACGGCATTTCCGGTATCATTGTGAGCATGAAACCCCAAATTTTCGGCGGGAACAACCTTTATAACCTGCTTGATAATCGGTTCTATTTCATCGGGCATCATTCCACCATTGGTATCGCATAATGTAATCCAACGGGCACCGGCATTAAATGCTGTTTTTATACATTCCAAAGCATAATCCGGATTGTTTTTAAAACCGTCAAAGAAATGTTCTGCCGCAAAGCAAGCTTCTTTACCGTTGAGCTTGATTTCCCGAATAGATTCATCAATCGATTTTAAGTTGTCTTCCAACTTGATGTTCAATACATCAGATACATGAGAATCCCACGTTTTACCGACAACGTTGATGATTGGTGCTCTTGTTTTTAACAAATTTTCAAAGGTGGTGTCCTTTTTGCCAAATCGTTTTGTCATACCAAAAGCAACAATCTTCGCATGATTCAGTTTGGGTAAATTTTTGAAAAATTCCGTATCGGTTGTATTTACGCCCGGCCAACCGGCTTCAATAAAATCAATTTTGAAATCGTCCAACAATCTGGCAATCGCTATTTTATCCTGCATGGAAAAATTGACGCCATTTGTTTGTGCACCGTCTCTTAAGGTCGTATCAAAAATGTGAATAAAGTTTGTCATATTTGTTAATCCGCCGGAATATCTGTTATTTTCCTTTGAATTGAGCCATATAAAGAGCTCTGTAAGCACCATTTGTCTTATCTAATAACTCTTTATGAGTTCCCTGCTCGATAATTCGACCTTCGTTTAACACGATAATTTTATCGGCATTTTGAACAGTTGATAAACGATGCGCAATGACAAAAACGGTTCTGTCTTGCATCAAATTGTCAATAGCTTGTTGAACAATGGCTTCCGATTTATTGTCCAAAGCGGACGTTGCTTCGTCCAAAATAACGATAGGGGCATTTTTCAAAAAAGCCCGTGCAATCGCAACACGTTGTTTTTGACCGCCGGAAAGCAAAGCACCACGTTCA
Source organism: Alphaproteobacteria bacterium (assembly GCA_017632555.1). Next base: position 6,217 of record JAGBRF010000034.1, read on the forward strand.
CCGATTGGTGTATCCAATCCCAATTCCAAATCGTTGATAAAGTCAGACAAACAAGCCATTTCAACGGCTTTTTTAACTTCTTCTTCCGTTGCATCCGCTTTGCCCAACATGATGTTATCGCGGATTGTTCCCGAAAATAAGAAATTGTCTTGGAACACAACGGCTATTTGCGAACGCAAAGTTTCCAAATCAAATTGACGAATATCCGTTCCGTCAAACAAAATTTTTCCCGCTGTGACATCATAAAAACGAGGAATTAAGTTTATAATTGTTGTTTTACCACCACCGGAATTACCGACAAAGGCGGTCGTTTGTCCCTTTTTCAATGTTATGTTGATGTCTTGTAAAACAGGAGTTCCTTTGTTGTATTCAAAAGACACGTTCTTAAATTCAATTGCTTTTTTAAGCGGTGGCATTGCAATCGCATTTTTGGGGCTTTTTATTTTAATCGGTTCTTCCAAAATTTCGAAAACACGTTCTATTGCCATAAAGGAAATTTGAACGGAATTAAAGTTTTTACCGATATTCTTTATCGGTGTATAAAGCATCAACATTGCCGTCATAAATGCAACGAAATCACCGGCTGTGATGGTTTTGCTGGTAATCAAATAGCTGCCCGTCCAAATCACACCGGCAATACCGAAAGAAACAATAATGTGCATCATCGGCGATAACCATGCCGTTCTTTGCGTTTGCTTTATGGTCAGCTTGAATAACTTTCTTTGAATGTTGTCAAACAAATTCATTTGGTGCTTTTGCAAATTGTATGACGTGATAGTTCTTGCCCCGGCGTAAGTTTCGGTATAAGCCGTCAAAACTTCGCCGCTTGTTTCTGTTGTTCTTTTAACAACGTCTTTTATCATACGGCGAATACGTGTCATAGGATAGAACGATAAAGACATAACCACAATGGCTATAATCGCCAATTGCCAAGACGTATAGATTAAAACACACAGCAAAGATATTGTTGAAAAAATACGTGAAACAAAGACTTTTAAGTTATTCAATAATCCGGCACACGCAGTGTTCGGATCAGTTTCAAAACGATAAACAATGTTGCCGGACGTTGTCTTGTCAATGTAGGCCATTTCAAAGTTGACAAGCTTTTTGTAAAGCTTCTTTTTCAAATCGATGGTAATTTTTGATCCGACCCACGTATTTAAATAACTGGACGCATAATCCAAAAAGCTTTGAAAGAACGTGAAAACAATGATAAAAATAGGAATAACCCATAAAGGAACGGGATAACCGGTTTCTTTGCCCTCGCCCATAATGACGATGTTCATAAACGGTTTTAATGTTAAAGCAATAACGGCATCCAAACAACCGATAGGAATTGTAATCAACACCGCAATTAAAGCCCGAAACCAATACGGTTTTACATAGGGCCACATACGTTTGTAATTGATGTAAAAAGAGTTGTTTTTCAGCATTTTTCCTTCTTTTTCTATGCCATACTTAATCGTTTCAACACACGTTCTGAACCAAGCACTTGCATAATTGCATATAAATCCGGTGTTTGTGTTCTCCCCGTCACAAATACGCGTAAAACAGTCGCAACATCAGAAACGTTTCCTTTGAATGCTTCCGGATTGGCTTTGTATGCTTTCATATCGCAAGTAAAGCCGATATCCGTTGCCACTTGTTTGATTTTTTCGAACCAAGTATTCTTGTCATCGGACGGATTATAAAGTTCACTAAATTTATTAACTATCAACTGTATCTCATTGACAGATAAAGGTTTTAACATAGCGTAAGCTTCGCCGGTTGTTAAAGTAAATTGATTATCAAAGAAGAATGAACATTCTTTTTTAACATCAGCCCAAATCGTAATATCTTTACGAACTTTTTTCACATTACTGCGTTCAATGTCCAAGATTTTTTTCATATAATCGGCGTTATCTTTCATAATCGTTGCAAACGGAACATCATATTTTTCGCACCAATCAAGCGCACGATTATAAACTTCTTCAGCACTTAAACGTCCGACAACGTCACGGGAAATGCTGTCTAACTTCACAAAGTCAAACAAAGCACCGGAAGATCCGATTTTCTTGATATTAAATTGGAATTCTTTATATGACTTGTCCGGATTTTGTTTGCGCCAATCTTCGAAATTGGAGTTTCCTAAATTGAGCAAATATTCAATCAAAGCTTCTTTCGGATAGCCCTTTTCATCAAAATAAGTCACGTTTGCTTCCGGGTCCAAACGTTTTGATAATTTACGGCGGTTGCCGTTTTCATCCAATTTTTGAACATGGGAAATATGCGCATATTTTGGCGCTTTCCAACCGGCAACAGTGAATAATTGAATATGCAACGGTAATGAAGAAAGCCATTCTTCACCACGAATAACGTGCGTTGTTCCCATTAAATGATCGTCAATTAAATGAGCAAAGTGATATGTCGGAAGTCCGTCACCTTTCATAATTGGAATATCCAAATCGCTTTCCGGGAATTCTCTTTAAACGCGGATTAAATCTTCAATAACGATATTTTTCGAATAATGTCCAGGAGATTTGAAACGGACAATGAACGGCTTTCCCGCCTTTAAGTTTTCCAAAATTTCATCTTCCGTCAACTTACGGCATTTAGCAAAAGGACCATAGTATCCCGGACGAATGTTGGCTTTTGTTTGCATTTCATGCGTTTTTTCATTGTCTTCTTCAGAACAGAAACACAAGTAAGCTTTGTCTTCTTGCAACCATTTTTTTATGTATGCGTGATAGATTTCTTTTCTTTCGCTTTGGACATAAGGACCATAAGCGCCATCTTCTTTTCCGCTTAAAACAGGACCTTCATCATTATGAATACCATATTCTTTCAATGTCCTTAAAACAAGCTCTTTTGCACCTTCAACTTGTCTTTTTTGATCAGTATCTTCAATACGCAAAATAAATACACCGCTTGATTGGTGTGCCACACGTTCCGGCAATAAAGCTGCCATTAAATTTCCCAAATGGAAAAAGCCGGTCGGACTGGGCCCCACACGAGTAATAACAGCCCCTTCCGGTAAATTTCTGCGAGGATATTTTGCTTCAATTTCTTCAACTGATGGCAATGGTTTTGGAAATATTAAATCAATAATTTCTTTTTTCATTTTGTTTTCTTTCAAGACTAACTATACATAAACTTTGAAATATCATAAAGGAATAAAAATAAAAAATCAAGGTTTCTTATCTATTTATTTCAAAAATTCTTCTTCAACCTGCTTTTTCAACGTCATAAAATCACGTTTACCACTGCCCAAAATCGGCAATTCGTCCCAATAAAGAATGGTACGCGGGATATAAAGCTCTGTAAAACCTTGCTGTTTTATGAACGGAATTAAAGTATCCAAAGTAATATCTTTTGATGTGGAAACCAAAACAATTTGTTCCCCTTTGGTATCATGCGGAATTGCAACTGCATTGCACTCAAAATCTTTGTTTGGATAAGCCCGTTTAATCAAATTTTCCAAAGACGGTAAAGAAACCATTTCACCACCGATTTTGGCAAAGCGTTTTAATCTGCCCTTCAAATAAGCAAATCCCATATCATCAAAGGCCATAACATCGCCTGTGTCATACCAACCACTCGGCGGAGAAACGATAACGCCCGGATTTGAAGCGGACATAGCCCCCAACATAACATTGGGTCCTTTGACTGTTAAGGAACCGCCCTCGTTCACGCCTTCGATTTTCTTTAACTTGTATTCAATACCCGGCACAATCTTTCCGATTGATTCAAAATTACAGAAAATGCGGTTGTTGATTGTCAATAATGGCGAACATTCGGTTGAACCGTATCCTTCAAACAAACGAATACCGAAACGTTCCATCCACAAATAACGTGTTTCGGGTTGTACGGGCTCTGCACCGCCCAAAACAAATCGCAGGGTGTTAAAATCGAACGGGTGAGCTACACGTGCATAAGAGCGCAAAAAGCTGTCCGTACCAAGCAATATTGTTGCGCCGGTATCATAAATCGTTTCCGGAATGATACGATAATGCAATGGTGACGGATAAATAAACACACGTCCACCGCATAACAAAGGCGCAAAGACGCCCAAAACCAATCCGAATGAATGGAACATAGGCAAGCAGGCAAACAACAAATCCGTTCTGTTTATATCAACGGCAGAAACGAATTGATGCACGTTTGCCACGATGTTTTGATGCGATAAGACAATGGCTTTGGGTTGACCTTCCGACCCGGAAGTGAACAAAATCAAAGCGCGTTTGTTACCGCTGGACGGGAAAGGAACGTATTTGCGTTTATACAAAAACCAAGCACGAACGATATCTTTTACCCGGATTTTGATATCTTCCAAGTAAATAACGGAAATGCCCTGCACTTTGATTGATTCGACTATTGCTTCCAAATGAGCTTGTTCAACAAAGTTTTTGGAAGTTAAAACAACCCGTGTTTTTGTCGTATGCAAAGTCGATAAAACATTGGCCACACCCGATGTATAGTTGATCATAGCCGGCACACGTTCATACGCCATTAAACCCAACAATATGTATAAGTTTTGAATGTTATTGCCCAACAAAACGCCGATTGTTTCTTGACGTGCTACAATTTTGTTTAAGTATTTTGCATATTCATACGCTTTCATAATCAAATCTTTGTATGAATAAGTTTTTCTTTCTATGTCTTCGGCAACTTGCGGTCTTGACCAGAAACCTTCATGCGCATTGAATTTGGCAGCACGCATAAATTCCGCAAAGAAAGACGCCGTCGGACGGAAAGTCGCCTTGAACGCCACATTTTGCATCAGTTGGTAAATTTCATTGCTGATGTAATTTCTGTTCTTACGGCCCTGCTCTGAAATCTTAAAAGGAATAGGTTTCTGGATAGTAATGGTCGTTCTTGGGAACGGACGGCGTACTTTTTTGTTTTCCAATCTGGAACAATAACCGTATTGAGCGCCTTCAATCCAAACAGGAACGAACGGAACACCGGCACGGTCAGCGATAACACCGGGTGCTTCATAAATTTTCATCAAGTTGCCGGTATCCGTTATTTTGCCTTCCGGAAAGATAACGCAAGATTGACCTTTTTCAAGGCGGGCTACCAACTCTTTTGCCACCGTTGTGTCAAACGGATTGAAAGCAACAACATCGGCATAACGCATTAGCAATTTTACTTTACGTTTTTTTGTTTCTTGCTTGCTGATAGCAAAACATAACCGTCCTGGTAAAAAGGCATACAAAAACAACACGTCCAAAGTCGATACGTGATTGGCAACATATAAAACGGTTTTCGGATAACGGCGCGGGTTTTTCAACCATATCACGTTAATTTTGAAAATTCTGAAAACTATGCGTAAAAAAGAACGTATGAATTTTTCCATTTTATGAATTCTTAAAGTTGAGTTCAAACCCTTCTTCTTCTAAAATACGCAAGAAATCGGCCAAAAATAATTTTTCTTTTTCATCAATTTTGCCGTCAGCAACAATCAGTGACATCATCTTTTCCAAGAACATTTTAACAATCCAACCGTCATTAGCTATAATACGTTCCAAAGAAAAGTAAAATCCTTGTGTATCCGGATAATTCATGCTGAAATAATCCATCAGCTTATCATCATCAAATGTCAAATCCGGACAACGTTTATGGACATATTCGGCGATTTTCTTCAATTCCCGATCATCACGGCGCCCGTCAACAGTGGAAAGAAACAACAAAGCGGTAATTTCATTACGCGTTCTGTCAATGGCGGTTTTGAATTCACCGTCTTTTAATCTTGATTCACCGACAGGGGCCGAAGAAGTATCATTTCCGTCTATGTTTAATCCTAAAACATTTTTGAAAAAATCATAACTGCTGTATGTGATATTTGTTCTTTTATCCTTTATTTGCAAAATGTTTTCCATTTTGATTAAACGAGGAACTTTCACATCTAAACAAAGAACGTCAATCAAATAATTTTTACCGTTTTTGAAAACACGGCGAATAACAACATCCCTTTCCTTTAATTCGCCGGACAAAGAAGTATATTTCATAAAAACATTTACGGAAATACCGCCGGCAACCAGATTTTTAGCTTGAACTTGTTTTTTACTTTGTTCGAAAACTTGTTGTTTTTCCGGTGTTTCGGCCTTTCCTTCCATTTGGGAATTCCATTCACGCCTGAAAGCATCAACATCCGTGCTGGTAAAGCGTGCGACTGCATCTATTAAACTGCTGTTTGCCATGTCATTTCTCCCTTTTATTCAAAACAAGGCGGATCCATTCTTCATAATCCCGTAAAACAGTTTGACGTTTGGAATCCGACATATCATTCTTTTTAGCATACATGTTTTTATGTAAAAGGTCTACATATTCTTTTGAAAAAATTTCTTTTTTTGCCGTTTTATTCATAAAAGTGACCCATTCATCTTCGTATAAGGAAGCAATTTTCTTTCGTCCAAAACGGCTGATAGCCACTTGTTTTGCCAGTTGGTTGATGCTTTTCAACAACTCTTTACCGTCAGTGATTTTTTCTATTTTCTTCAATTCTTTTGACACTTGACGATGTATGGAATGAAGCCACGCATAAACGGCAAAATAAAGAAGCAAAACAAAAACAAAAATTGAAATGATGACAATCCACCATCCCATTGCCAAAGGAAACATATCGGGCGTTGCGGGAACGTGTAACCCTTTTAATCCGGAAACATCAACAGTCATATTTACAGGCATTTAACGTCCCTTTTTCCCCTTTTGAAACAAAGATTTTGCAACAACATCATAATAATCCGAATCCGAACAGACCGGAATGTATTTTATATGGTATTTTGTGACAAAGTCTTCAAGCATCATCAAACGTTTTTGGAAATAATAAATATAGGCATCGTGAATGTCTTTTGATCTGGTATCCAAGACGCTGTCCGACTTCCCGTCCGAAATGGCATAAAGGTTTGGTGTCGGGCAACGGCCTTCCAACACATCATAAACGTTGATAAATGTCAATTCATTAGTACGCGCCAAAGAAGCAAATGATTTTAACGTATCTTCTTTTAAGTCGGAAAAATCGCTGATAACAAAGATGATATTTCCGTTTCTGCATGAACGCCGTAATTTTAAGGATGCTTGTGTCAAGGAAATTTCTTCTTCCATCTTATCAAAATGCTGTTCTTTTTTTGTGCTTTCGCTGACAAGTCCATAGAAAGCCATAATTTTCTTTCTCAATTTTGAAGGACGGAACACTTGCATTTGATTATCGGATAAAACCAATCCGCCGACTTTATCGCCTCGGTCAACGAAATACCAAGCAAGCATAGACATAACATGTGCTGCTATAACGGATTTGAAAGCTTGCTTTGTGCCGAATTTCATCCCTGACCGCAAATCAATCAAAAACCAAATTTGCTGTCCGCGTTCTTCACGGAACACTTTTGTAAACACTTTGCCGATTTTTGCGGTTAAACGCCAATCGACCAAACGGACATCATCGCCCGGTTGATATTCGCGGACTTCGTCAAAGTCCAAACCTCTGCCCTTAAAAGCAGAACGGACATTGCCAAGATCTTTTTTCTTACTCTTTTCCCCTTTGGGCGAAGAAAGCCGATAAGTTTGATATTTGTCTGCTACCAAACTTTCCAAACTGGCATAAACGGCATCATTAAGCTCTTGGACCATTTTTTATTCCTATGGCAAAGGAACCAATTGCAATAAAGTGTCAATAAACGAATCCGGTGTCACACCTTTTGCTTCGGCTTCATAAGTCAACAAAATACGATGGCGCAACACATCATGCAAAATTGCATGTATATCTGCCGGTATCACATAATCACGACCATTTAACCAAGCATGAGCCCTTGAACAGTTCTCCAGAGCACTTGTACCACGCGGACTTGCCCCGTATTCAATATAAGAAGCCAAAGCAGAATCGTAAACGGCAGGATTACGCGTTGCCATGATAAATTGGACGATGTATTCTTCCAATTCGTTTGATAAATGAACGTTTAAAACTTCTGTTCTGGCTGCTTTAACTTGCTTTTGACTGATTTTGTTGATTACCTTTTGTTCTTCATTTCTGGCTTCACCGCGGACGATTTGTAAAATCTTATGTTCAGCAGCAGCATCCGGGTGTCCGATTTTAACATACATCAAGAAACGATCTAATTGTGCTTCCGGTAAAGGATACGTTCCTTCGTTTTCAATCGGGTTTTGGGTTGCCATAACCAAGAATAATTCCGGTAATAAGTAAGTCGTTGCCCCAACGGTGACTTGGCGTTCAGCCATTGCTTCCAACAAAGCGGATTGCACTTTTGCCGGGGAACGGTTGATTTCATCAGCCAAAATGAAATTATGGAAAATAGGTCCTTTTTGGAAAACAAATGTTCCGTTTTCCGGACGATAAACATCACTTCCGGTAATATCGGCCGGCAACAAATCCGGCGTAAATTGAATACGATGCGAGTCGCATTCGATGGCTGATGACAATTTTTTAATAGCTTTTGTCTTTGCCAAACCGGGTGCGCCTTCAACCAACAAATGCCCATCGGAAAGCAAAGCAATCAACATTCTGTCAATCAAAGCGCCCTGCCCGATAATTTCAGCATTCATATATTGGCGTAAAACCAAAAAATCATTTTGTACTTGTGACATATTTTTCTCCTTATAAAAAAATACTATACATTATTTTTCAGATAATATAAAATAAAAAAAAAGGAAAAGCAAATGAGTATTTCAATTTTAACACCATATAAGCTTTTTTTTATTGCGCAAGGCGAAACACTTTTTGCCTTAATGAAAGATGGTCGGGTGCTGAAAGTCAAGCAAACTCCTTACTTTTCAAATTTTTCATCAGATAAAAAAATATTGACGGGCATATCGTTTGACGGGGAAAATACACATATTATGTCCGTTCCTTTTGGCTTTGATATGGTAAAACCGCAGGAAATAACTTCCTTATTCGGTTATTTTTATTATCCTTGTTTGTCAAAAGACGGGCGGAAAATGGCGGTTATAGAGGCTGATTTGTTAAAACCGCGTCCGGAAGGTGAATTACGCATATACAAGCGCAAAATTAAATATTGGTATCAGGAAGCCAGCTTTGATGCCCGTATGAAACCGCCTTTTATTTCACCTCTTGACGATTCGTTGTTTTTTATCGACAAAGAAAATCAGCTGATCCAATACATAAAGGATAAAAAGATTTTGGCAAGTAATGTTCAAAATTTTGCTTTATCCCCTACTTTGACAAAGATTGTTTATTTCACGGATGAACAAGTGTGCGTTTATTCACTGCTGGAACACAGGGAAATTACCAGCTTTCCGATGACGAACCTGACCGCAATTTCATTTGACGCTTCGGAAAAAGAAATTTTGTATGCCAAGTCACAAGATAATCGATTCGCAATTTACAGCTTTGATTATATGCAAAAAAAGACGACTTTGCTTTTACAAACATCCGAATCTGTTCTTCTTTTGTCCCCTTAAATAAAAAGGTATTGCTATTTTGAATAAACATGCTATTGTATTTGGCATGTGTTAACTTTAATTCAAAAAGGACGTGAAATGTTTTACTTAAAGTTATTGTTGATTCTTGGCTTGTTATTGCCGACTGCTGCTTTGGCTCAGGAAGTTGCCGGAAGCGAAGACGGTTTGTTTACGCCGACTTTACTTAATGCAAATTTCAGACGTGTTGGTTTGGATATATCTTCTACGGAAGTTAAACATGCGCCGGAATATGCCAATTCACCAATTAGCCAATTAAACTCTGACAGCCAAACGGTTGTAAAAGGCGTTTTTGATTTCGTTTTGGAATATGAAACAAAAAAATTCCGTTGGGATAATGGTGCTTATGCCGAATACGCAAAGACAAAATTGAAACCGGCTGATCAACCGGCTGATACAAACGAATCGGCGGATAAGATTTTGTTTACGACAAACTATACGCAAAAAATTTGGGATTTTGATAATGGGCATTTAGGTCCATTCGTGGAAGGTGCTTATCAAACCGAATTTACCAGAAATAAAAATGCCGTGGGTGATGAATTACCCAGAACCAGAGTTTTCCGTGGTAAAGCCGGTATAAAATTATTTGATGGCTTGGTTTTCAAAGATTTGTATGTTGCCGGCGTTGGCGAATATGATATGACATACGATCCTGACGTTGCCAAAAGTGCGGCCGAAGCCGGTTATCGTATTGAAAAAGATATCAGAGAAGGCGTTAAATTTTCCAGTGACGGATATTACAGACGTTATCTTTCATACAGTGAAAGTAAAGAAAAAACGCCGGAAGATTTACGTTATGATTTGAATATAACGGCTCGTATGGATGTCAATTTATACAGCTGTTTGACTGTCGGACCGTATGTTTCATACAGACGCGCCCACAGACGTGGTTCTGATGTAGCGGCAAGCAATTTTATGATTGGCTTGTCATTCAGTTATATTGACTTATTTAACTTATTAGGAAAGGAAAAATAAAATGTTTAAAAATATGTTGAAAGAATTTAAGACTTTTGCATTAAAAGGTAATGTTATCGATATGGCAGTCGGTATCATTATAGGTGCTTCTTTCGGAAAAATCGTTGACAGTTTGGTCAAAGATATTTTGATGCCTCCCTTGGGAATGGTGTTGGGAAAAGTTGATTTTTCTGACTTAAAGATAATGTTGGGTTCTGAAAAGGACGCACCCTCTGTCAACTATGGTGCTTTTTTGAATAATGTCATCAGCTTTATCATCGTTGCATTTGCTGTGTTCCTTTTGATTAAAGCTATCAACACAGTACGTGCTAAAATGGAAAAAGCGGAAGCAAAAGAAGCCGCCAAAGTTGCTCCAACGGAAAAAGAATGTCCGTATTGTTGCAGTAAAATTCCTTTGGCAGCAACCCGTTGCCCGCACTGCACATCCGAATTGAAAAAGAAATAAAAATTCCTGTTAAATGTGGAAAAAAGGCCTTTTGTTTTTCAAAGGGTCTTTTTTTTATTCTTGTCATCATAAAAAAGTGTTGAAGACACCCCAAAAATATGATACGATATAAATATCGAAAGGAAAAAGTCCATGTATAAAAAAGCTTTGAAACTAACAACTGCTATTGTAAAAAAAGCTCTGTCAGGTGTCGAATTTTTCTTTGGTATGGGCGAACGTATAGTAAATGACGCCGAAAATGCTATCTATCCTTGCGGAAGGGACGCTGCCTTTGCAAAAATGGAAGCATTGAAAATAGCGACTGATAATAAAGCAAGAAAATAAATTATGCCCCATCAAGAAGAAAATTATTTTATTTTGGCTGTCGGTAAAAACAGATTGGTTTTTGCCATTACTGCACGCAGTACAGACGAACAAATGCCAATCATTCTTTATGATGGCGGTAAACACGCCCTGTTCTATCGTAACGAACAAGAAACGGTTGTGTTGGATTATATCGACAGTAAGATTGTACCTTATCTTGCCAGTGGTCAAAATGTCGTTATGGCCGAAATAAATCCGAAAACGGAAGAATTGACACGGCAATATCCTGTTTCGGTTAAAATTGTCGATAAGTTGCCGAAATTCGGTTTGAAATAAATTAAAAAGCCCCGACATCAAATCGGGGCCTTTTTATTTCTTTTTAAGTGAACGATAAAATATCTTGCACTATTTTCTTTTATTTGATAAGATGACTTTCAGGAATAGGTGATGTCTATTCTTGAGGGTTCAAAGCCTCTTAGAAGTTGCTTGAAAAAGCAAAAACCTTTCAGTCTATTGACTGGAAGGCTGCAGAATACGTCGAAAGACTAATATGCGCACTATTTCTTCTAAATAGCTTTGAACTTCCAGTCACCTCTCATCAAGGTGATTTTTTTGTTATGAAGGGTATGGAAGATGAAAGTATCGAACAAAAAATCAAATTCAGGCCGAATGATGATGGAAATGTTGGGCGTTTTGGCGCTGATTGGCTTGTTGACTTTGGGATTTATCTTTTATCAAAAAGCGTTATTGGCCGACCGTGTCAATCGGTTGCTGGGGGACGCACGTTTGGCGGGTTTGGTCGTTTTGGACGGCGTGTATAAAAAATTGTCAACGGAAACGGAATTATCATTGGCGGGGCAATTCGAACAGCAAACCCCTTATAACTTTTCTGCATATTTGGAAGGCGAAGAAATAAAGACATTTGTTGTGTTGGCGGACGGCGTACCGTATGATGTTTGTCGGGAAATAATCGATCGTCATCCGCAATGGGCGGAAGAAATTATCGCCAATCGTTTGGAAAACAAATGTATCGCCGAAACGGATAATATTGTCGGCTTTTTCTATAATGACGAGCTGACAAACAA
>JAGBRF010000035.1 GCA_017632555.1 Alphaproteobacteria bacterium
AAAACAATTGGCAAAAGCAAAGGCCGAATTTCAAGAATTGAAATAAATTATAGCACAAGAAAGCAACACAAAGAAGTTTCCCTTTATTGTATTTTGACATCGGATACATAAAGTCTTATGTATTCATCACAATCGATATGAATATCCTTTTGGCTCAAATGCATTTTGGGAACCTTATAGGATTTATTCCACCAAAAAAAGTTATGACTGGGAACGGTGTAGCTGAGACCATAGCCTTTGATGTTTATAACTTTTCCCTTGTATTCTTCTTTCAATTCTTCATTTTCTAACAACGACCACCTTAATTCATTTTGCGGCGTAATCGGTGTTGCCGACAAACAAACCGTTTTGTTCAAAACATCTTTTAAAACTAAAAGCATAACCTCAGTTTCCGAATTTGAACAAGGCGAAAGTTCGGCTTCGGCTATATTCCCCATCCTTTCAAATTCTTCCTCAACAAAATACATCTCACCATTCCAAAGTTTTACCTGTTTCAATGTTACTTCTTCGAAGTCCGGCTGGGGATTTTCTTCCCCCCTGATAAACTCTTCTATTTTTGTCCTTTGTCTTTTCATTTTCCATGCATCCATCGTTGTCAGATATCGGGGGTTTTCCGAAGAATCAGCAACAACCGTTCCCGTCCACAAAAACAAACAAACAAAAGCCAACAATATCTTTTTCATCGTTATTTCCTTTTATTTGCAACAATTAAATACAAAACGATTACGGCAAAGAACAGGGAAATGGCGTTGAAAAGCATCATTTGTATCGACTTTAAATACACACCATATAAAATCCACGAAACCATACCGATGCAATAAATTATGTATGTCGACAAAGACAATCCGCTGACGTTACGACTTTTGATTGTTTGTATCGTTTGCGGCAAAAATACCACAGCGGTACAAATACCGGCCAAATACCCCAAAGCTTCTGCTATAATTTCCATTTTATACCCTATTCAACATCAAAATTGAAATACGTATCTTTATACGGTTCGTCCGCCAAAGTAAAGTGCCACCATTCAGAATCTAATCCCTTAAAGCCGGCATTTATCATAGCATCGTGCAAAATTTGTCTGTTTTTCTTTTGTTCATCCGTTAAATTTTCATAATCTGGGTGAGACACTTCACTGAATAAATCAAACGTTCCGCCCATATCGACACAAGTGCCATCTTTTCTGATAATGGTCAAATCAACAGTACTGCCACGCGTATGACCCGATTTTTCCATAATATAATTGCCGGCAATCAATTCGGATTTTTCCAATTTAGGATAAAAACTTTTGTCGCCCGGATCATTTGGGTTGTTGATCCATTCCACAAAGTTATCAACGGCTTTTTGCGGTCTGTATGAATCCCAAATCAAAATCCGATATCCTTGACTTCTTAAATCATCAGCAGCCTTTTTCAATGCCGTCAAAGCTTCTTTTGTCATATATGCTTTTGGGGCTTTATAACCACGGATTTTGTTTCCCGTAAAATTGTTGGGAGAATAATAACGAATGTCAAAAACCGCATCATCTATCACGGACGCAATATCCATAAAATCCGTTTTATCATAAGAAATTGTTTGCGCCTTTGACACAAACGAATAACTGACAAAAACCATTAAAAAAATCAACAACTTTTTCATAACCTTTCTCCTTTCAAAACTACGTTTTATTTTAAATATGTAAAAATATTTTTGCAACATTAAATTTTATTCCCTATTAAAACTTTATCTTGATTTTGAATAAAAGTAAGTGTAGATTTTATCGCATAATATTATCTATGGAAATGCGTATATGATGAAAAGATTTTTTGCTTTTGTTTTTTTGTTTTTTATAACGGGGTGCGCCCTTTTTAATCAAACCAGAATTGTTTGGGTGCAAAGCGGTCAAGAAGACAATCTTGTTTACGTCAGAATAGATGGCTTGCAAAACGCCGGTAGCAATAAAATGGCGGTCATTCAGCACGGATTGGCTTCCAACATGAATCATGTGGCTGTGCAAAGCGCTAAAAAGGCTTTTTTAGACAACGGATACGTTGTTGTTTCTTTTGACGGCCGTTATTCGTTGGGTAAAGGCAATAATGATGTTGAAAAAGCCAGCCTGACCAGTTTCAATGAAGATTTGAAATCCGTTATAAAATGGACACAAACACAAATGTTTTACGGCGAACCGTTTGTCATAGTCGGCCATTCGTTGGGTGGTGCTTCGGTCATAGAATATGCCGGTAATCACCCCGAATTGGCAGATGCTTTAATTCCAATCACACCGGTTATCAACAGCAAATCATGGGAAAAATCCTGCATGACAAACATGACCGATTTTTGCAAAGAATGGAAACAAAAAGGAACGTATGAATATACCGACCCTGACAATCACAAAAAAGCGATTATCCCTTATTCCATAATTGCCAGTTGCGATAATTATGACGCCAATAATTCGGCAAAGAAAATCAAAGCCAAAACATTACTGGTCGGTGCCGAAAAAGACATTATTATTGACCCGAAGGATTTACAAAACTTGTCAAAAAAGTTCGATAACGGCAAAGCGATAATCATCAAATCGGCCGATCATAATTTCAGCAACGAACAAAATCAAAGTGACTTATATCAAGCTATTGATTTGTTTTTGAAACAATAAGTATTATTTTACGCCTTTAATAGCCCCGTCAATAAACGGTATCGGTGCGGAACCATACATATTGACCGGCAACCTGCCGTCCCATCTTTGCACAGCTTCATAAGCAACCAAATTTTGATTTTGGCTGAGCGCTTGAGAACGAATACGCATACTTTCGGCCTCTGCTTTTGCCGCTAACACCTTTTGATTGGCTTCTTCTTCCACTTGCTTTGTTCTGTTTCTGGCCTTGATAGCATCTTGCGTTGCAATTTGCTTTTCTTCAATAGCCCGTTCAAATTGTGCAGAATAATCGATGTTTTCAATCACAACGTTTTGTGTGTTGATGTGATACGGCAACAATGATTCTTTCAAAGAATTAAATATTTCTTCCGTGGCTTTTTCACGATTTGAAACCAAAGCATCCGCTTCCCATTTTCCGATTGTATCTTTAACGGCTTTTGAAATTTGCGGTGCAATAACTTTATCCGCATAAGTTACACCGACTTCTTGGAACAACAAATGGACTTTGGACGGATCCAAACTGGTATTGACACTGATCAACAAATCCGCTTGCTGAACGTCCTTTGTGTAAGTTGCCATTTTAAGTGTGTATTTATGAACTTTTGTATCCATTTCGTGAATGGTTGTTGTAATCGGATTGTAAATATAAAACCCTTCCGGCAAAGATTCACCGACAACTTTTCCGAAGCGTGTTTTTATGCCTCTGTATCCTGTATCCACAACTTTAACGCTGGAAAAAACAGCAGCACCGACAACAACCGCAACACCACAAAATAAAACAAGTTTTAACGTTGACATTTCATTTCTCCTTTTAACATAGCAACTATAAAATCAACGTTAATGCGAATATATGTGTATGTCAATAAAAAAACTTTGCATTCTTTTTTATTACGTATAAAATAGTGTTTCAGAGAAAGGAGAAAATTATGAATACAGGTTATTACAAATTTTACTATAACAAAGTCAGAATATTTTTTAGTTTTATTATTTGTGCGGTTATAGCCGGCGCTTGTCTTTGGATAAGAAACAGCCATACAGATGCGTCCGACAAACTTATCGGCGCAATTGGTTTTATTACCGGCGGTTTGGTCGCACTGTGGTCTTTATTTAAGCTGTTTGACAAAAAAGCCTACATAGAAATTACACCCGACTATATCAAAGTGGAAAATTTTGAAAAAGTATTGTGGTCAGATATCAACACCATTGGTGTTTCTTCTGTCAGTATCCCAAATAATGGCGGTGAAAAACGTTTTTTGTATCTTGATGTCAAAGATGCTTCGAAATACAAACTGACATTAAAACAAAAAGTCAATGCACAAGCCGGTTTTCCGCCGTTCTTCCTTAATGATGATTTTCTGGCAAAAAAAGACAGACCAAAATTACGGAGCATTTTAAAAGACCATTTCCCCGAAAGTGAAATATAAAGGAGTAACACCATGGCCACATTATCAACAAAAGTATTGGGAATAGAATTCGAAAACCCGTTTTTATTATCATCCGCACCGCCAACGGCAAAAATAGAAAGTATCGACAAAGCCTTTACATTGGGCTGGGGTGGCGCTGTTTTAAAAACCGTCACACCGGATGATTTGGAAATGATAGAAGCTTCCCCGCGTTATGCCACATTAAAAGCAGGCAATAAAGTGTGCGGATTTGAAAATATCGAATTGCTCAGCCATTTAACCGTTCAACAATGGCTTGACGGTATCGAATTTTTAAAGAAAAAACACCCGTCAAAAGTCATTATTGTCAGTGTTATGGCCCCGGTAGTCAAAGAAGAATGGCAAAATTTAATAAAAACGTTTAATGCGACCAAAGCTGATGCTTTTGAATTAAACTTTTCTTGCCCCCACGGTATGCCCGAAAAAGGTATTGGCATGGCAATCGGTACCAGTCCGGAAATATCGGCAATGATAACCGAATGGGTTATGGAAGTGGCTAGAAAGCCCGTATTCGTTAAACTGTCCCCCAACGTAACCAATATTGCGGAAATTGCAAAGGCGGTTGAAAGGGCCGGCGCTGATGGTTTTGCCGCCATCAACACAATTCAATCGTTGATGGGGGTTGATTTGGATACGCTTGAACCTTTACCGAAAGTCAACGGAAAAACAACCTTTGGTGGATATTCGGGATTTGCCATAAAACCCATCGGATTACGTTGCGTGGCTCAAATTCGTCAAAACAGTACCCTGCCCATTTTGGGTATGGGTGGGATCAGTTCTTGGCAAGACGCTGCCGAATACATTTGTGTCGGAGCCGATGTGGTGCAAGTTTGTACCGAAGTTATGATCAACGGTTATGGTATCATAGATAAAATGAAAACAGGGCTTTTGAATTATCTTGAAAGCAAAGGTTTTAACAGTCCGGCCGACTTAAAAAACAAAGTCATCGAAAAATTATCGGCACACGAAACATTAAACAAGAAAAAACAAGTTTATCCGACTGTTGATGATGATTTGTGCGTTAAATGTTCAAAATGCGTGAATATATGCAGTGAATCCGAACATTGTGCGTTATCTTTGGCAAAAGGCCACATATCCGTCAACAAAAAAGCCTGTGTCGGTTGTTCGTTATGTTCACACGTTTGCCCCAAACAAGCAATAAAGATGAAATAATTATTCTCTTTCCTTGCCACCGCTTCGTGCGTTTTTAATGCGGTTTTCTTTATCTAAACGCGCAAAATCGGGCATATACCATTCGACATAGTCAATCGGCAAAACGGACAGCCCCGCTATATCAAGTGAAACAAAATAAGCGTTTCTGATAGTCGGTTTTGTGTTTCGAATTTGAAGCTGATACTTTTCTTGCCCTATTTTTTCCGGATTGACGTCCAATAACGTGTAAGCAACACCATATTCGGGGGCATAGTACCGCCCGCCCGATAAATTATACAGGCTGTCATTTCCCAGCAATTTTAACAACACGTCAATGTTGGGTTGATGCGAAATGATAACAATGTGTTCTTTGCCTTCTTTTGCCATCCTTTGAATAAGATCTACCGTTTTTTGAATAGGTTCTGCCGAATACAAACTTTCTGCCATTTCGTTTGTTATACAACCATGATGATCGGGTTTATATCCGTCCGTAAACAAATCCAAATCGTTCAAATAAGAAACGTTGTTTTTGACTTCCGGTTCTATATCAAATCGCTTTAATTGTTCCAAAAAAGCAAATCCGGTTTCTTTTGCCCGAATTGACGGTGACATCAAAATTAAATCCGGTTTTTCCAGCGGATCTTGCGCAACCGGTATTCTGTAACCAAAACCGGGTTCATTATCCAAAAAGTCCGGCAATTTCGGGTCTGTGGCGTTTCCTAAAACCAATCCGGCACCTATACCTTCTTCTATTCCATCGCGTGTTATATGGCCTGTTGACTTGTCATACATACCATGCCTGATTAACGTTATTTGCATCCTATATCCTTCTTATCATCTTTACCAAGTAGAAACCCTGATTTTACCCATCTTTTTCCCAAAAGTCAACGGATTTTTTGAACTTTCTTTAACGGATTGGGTTATGATTTTGTCCGAAATCTTGCTTCAATTACGTGCTAAATGCTTTAATAAGTTGACTTAATTTGGGAAAAATGATATAATGGAGAATATGAAAGGGGAAATGAGATGGATAAAGGTTATACGATAAGTGACTTTAATAACGATTTAAAAAACTCCAAATGGTTAAAGGAAGCAACCAGCGACCATATTCTTAATTTGTTGGAAAGGCCGGAAAATATGGCTGATTTTGATGAATTTTTGGCTTTAATCGATAAAGCGCCTGCATTAAAGAATTTATCTGCGGAAGATGAAAAAGTAACAAAAGATATGCTGAATTCATATCATATGATGCATACAATGGACTCTTTGATGGGTGTTACGTTCTTAAAAGGTCTTATTTACAAAAAAGCCGAAACTCGGTTATCTTTGGAAAAAATGGCCGATAAAGGCTATCCGAATGCACAAGTCGCCTTCGGTCGTTTTCTGATGACCAGAGAAAAAAAAGAAATGATGGTACAAAATTTGGCAAAAGCTCATGATGTTTTTGAAAAATTGAAAACAAATCCTTTGGCAAGCAAGGTCGAATTGAACATGGCCGAATATTATTCGGAACAAAGCGAAACAAAGCGAAAAGAAATCGAAAAACAACAGGCGTTATTTAACACCGTAAAACAACAAAAGGAACGCTGATGGGGTTATGGGTATCTGACCGTTTTGCTAAATTTGACAGAAAAGCATTTATATGGTTTGACAGAAAAGCATTTATATGGTATAATAAGGGTATGTGTATTAAAAGAAAGAAAGGAAGGATAGCAATATGGGTTTACATGATACTTTAACCGATTTAGAAACGCCAGCCAATTTGGATAAAGCGGATTGGCGGGATGGAAACAATTGGAGCCCGGTCAGAACCATTGACGGAAAAAATGGTTTGCGTATTTCATTGGAAAGAATGTCCGAAGAAGAACGTAACGCTTGCAAACGCGGTTTAGAGGCTTTGAACATTCCATTTCACGAAAGAAGAGCCACTGCCATTTCACATGATGAAAAAAACATTGCAACGGGTGATTTATGTATTCGTATTTTAGATTCTCAAGGTTTAGATAAATTATCGGCCGTTTTCAAACAAACAATAGAAGAAAAGGCCGCAAAAGAACAAAAAAGAACGGAAAGCAGTGCCGCTTTTTGGAACAACAATTGGTGGGAAAAATCAAACGTCAGCACCCCGGAAGAAGATAATTCTTGGATTGACAGCTTTTGGGCGAAATACGATGAGCGATCCAAAAGTAAAGATCTTGAATATTTATCCCCTTGGGATGCTTTTGTAAGCAAACTTACTATCGATGACACCATGTCCGATGAACAAGCCATGACAATGTTTTCAAAAGCACACGCCAGAGCAAAAGACAGTTCATTTGTTGATCCGAATGGCAAATCATTAAAAACAGATGAATGGACGGATACAAACGGAAGTAATCTTTTATTTCTAATGATCCGTCATGGAAGAAATAATATAGCCAAACGCCTGGTAAATGAATTTTATTCAGACGTCAAACACGCCAACAAAGGTGGTTTTACGCCTTTACATGCAGCAGCAGAAACCGGATCTATGGAAATGTGTAAGTTGTTATTACAAAACGGAGCTAATCCATTAGCAAAAACCAAAGATTTCGGCTCTATGCCATATGAAATGGCAAAAGAAAAAGGCCATAAAGAAGTAGCTGATTACTTACTCAGAGAAGCCAAAGAAAAACACCTTTTTCAAGTCGGGCTTCGGGGTTATGTGAACAGATAATTTATTGTTTCTTTAAAATGAAAAATGGTGGATTGAATAAATCCACCATTTTCGTTGCGCAAACTTTTTAACCTAGAATTGCCACTTAAAGCCTGTTTTGGCACTGGCACGCCATTCACGGTCAATGTATCCCGTCATCGTTCCATAGAGCGTGTATGGCCCGCTGGTAAAGTCGAAACCGGAACGAATGACACCACGATTATCCGAACGATTTTCATCACGTAATGTGAAGTGTCCGTCCATACCGTTCATACCGACCCGGATTTTATACGGATCCGCAAATTCGTGGTAACCGGCAATTCCCATATTCAATCTCAACTTCGAATTCTTTGACAATTGTTCTTCTTTTGTCAAATACAATCCGATACCGGCTTCCACAGAGCATGATGTTTGAGATTTGATGTTCAAGCTGTATTCTTTAGCATCTTCTTTACCGTTTTGCGTATAACCCAATACATTGAATTCTGCGGCCGGTTCCAAAGTCCATTCGCCAAGGCTTAACGGATAACGTGCTTCGTTTGTTAAACCGAATACGCGTTTTTCCAAATTACCCTTATAGGATTTGTTTTCAAAGCCTTTACGTGTATAATCGCCTTGTGCATATCCCATACGTGCAGATGAAATGAAGTTAAATCCGTTTGATTTGTATCCGATAGGCATAATCAATTGATATGTGCTGTCTCTACGTGTGTTATTTTTGTGTGTATCATCACTGGTTATATTCGTGAAGGCTACACCCATACCCAACGAGAAGTTACCCATATATGAGTTGTATAAGCCATATCGACCGTTCGAACCCGTATCACCTTTGAATGCCATCGGTCTGACAGAACCCGAGAACGCAAATTGTTGTTTATCGTTATGGAACAATTGATTGTTCATATCGAAATCCATTTCACGCATCATGGTCATATCTTCAAAGTTGAAACGTGACAACATTCCTTTACCGGTCAAATCATCCAATCCGTTGGATAATTCACCGACAGAACCGAAAGCTTTTAATCTATTAAAGAAGTCTTCGTTATTGCCTGCGACATAGTTTTTCTCCAAGAATTGTGCCAATTCGGCATTGTCAATAACTTGATCGAACGATTTACGTGTCATAACAATATCTATACCGTTTTCATTGTTTTCATTCAAAGCATACGATGCTTCAAACAACGGCGTTGCAGAAACGATATTCATATCCGAATAATCACCGTCACCGACAAAGGCACCCGTACCGGAACCACTGCCAATGTAAACATCGTTGTTTCCTTGTTGAACCAAAGATACACCGGCTGTTACATCACCCGTCAAATGGTATCCGTCTGCAATCAACTCTGCATTCTTTTCGGAAACGTAATTGACGTTTTGGCTGATTTGCATTTGCGGTGCTGCGGTTGCAAGGGCAGAACCAAATCCGAAGCTGTCACCACTTGATGGCGGCGGATTACTTGTTTCTCCACCAGTTTCACCACCGGTTTCACCGCCTGTTTCTCCACCAGTTTCTCCTCCGGTTTCACCACCGGTCTCACCGCCAGTTTCTCCTCCGGTTTCTCCACCTGTTTCACCGCCAGTTTCACCACCGTTTTCATCTGGGACCGGAACCGCTTCCGGAGGATCTTCGTCACCCGGAGGTACAAGCGAATATCCGGCAATCGGTGTAAAGATTGATGTTGTAGATTCCTTCGGTTCTTCTTCGTATTCGCCGGTTTCATCATTATAGACATAAACTTTCTTTGCCCAAATGATATCTTCTTCTTTATTACCCGGTCCATAATAGAAACCATTTTCATCCGTTTGGATTAAGCTGTCTTCACCTACTGTTTGAACCGGACCCGTTTCCGTAATCGCAACAACGATACCGTCATTTTCCTGACTTTCCTTCATACCATTGATGACAACCGTTCCGCCATTATAGAAAGTTGCATAAACTCTTTCTTTTTTGGGATTGGGGTTATCTTCGGTTTCAGGTTCCAAATTAAGCACGCGATTACCGTAAGCATAGAACGGTATAAAGTTATCCGTATTGCCCGAGAAAGATATCACACCGAAGTTACGAATGACACCACCATCGTATGCCAACATACCAACGGCTCTTCCGGTTGTGTTTTTCGGCATATTGATAGCGATTGTGCCATAGTTTTCAGCAACGGCATTTGTCGCCATACCGATTACATCAGGATAGTATTCCACCTCACTGCCACTTCTGAAATCCGAAATAGACAAATGATCAAGCGCAGCTCTCGGTAATACCATCATGGAATCATTCTCGTCTAAATAATCCGGTGAATCTATGCTGTTTTTATTACCAAAGACATTTAATTCAATTGTTCCATTGTTAATTGCTCTGTACTTAACACCATATTCGCCACGATACCCGTTTTCCTCTGAACGATCATCATGTAAATACATACCGACAATTTGGTGTTTATTACTGTCACCCAAATCGGCATTTACTTTGATAACACCATTATTGATTATATTTTGATCAATACCTGCTATACCGGTTACATAGGTTACATTGTTTGCCATACCTTTAACCGCTATATTCATATTGTTATTAAACGATACGGTCGCTGCCTTAGGTACACCGAAACCTCTGGTAGCAGTAATACCTTCTACATACAGACCGCCCATTGGAATATTTGTCAAATCGGTTGCAGTAATATTGATGGTATTTGATGAACCGCCGGATCCTACATCACCTTCGAATTCCAGAGCAACAGCGTGTCCACGACTTTTTCCGGTCAATTCGATATCAATAAGACCTGAACTTTCTGCACTTGTACTGCTTCCTGTTCCCGCACTCGTACCACTTCCTGTTCCTGTGGTTGTACCCGTTCCCGTATTTGTTGAGTCATCCCCACCTATTTTGATACCGCCACCCCGGAACGTACGCAACCTTGAAACGAGCTTATCACCCTTTTCACGAATTTCGAGCATATTATCCAGCGCACGAATATAAAGGGAACCTGTATTAGTTGCTGCAGAACCCTCAATATTTCCATAACCGCCATTATTGGTCAAAACAATCTTTCCGGCATTGGAGAAACTACCACCGCTGGATTGTACCATACTGGTTATCGATGTTAAAACACTTATTGTTTGAATATCCGTATTTTCCCCGGTAGTTGTAATATAAATACGACCATCTTTTGCGTTTGACATAGAGCTGTTTGAATTCATGGCAATCAAATCTATACCATTTGCGGTGGAATTGATGTTAATAACGCCGTTATTTGTTTGACTGACTTGTCCGACACCTTTCACATCCAACGCTGTAAATATTGAAGATGTACTGTATTCACCGCTTACGACGGCCGAAATAATACCGTTATTTTCAATGCTGGCCCCACCGTTATCCGTTCCCGACATAACAACACCGGAAACAGAAAGCGGATATGTAGCAGATGTACTTGTCAAATACAATTCCATATTGTTATTGTTCTTTGCCGTACCTTGAGCGCCATTCATCACATTCAAAATACCACCATTGGATACATCCAACGGATTATCTTTTGTTCCGACATAGATGTTGCCTTCGTTTGTTAAATTGCTGACACCTTCGCCCGAACCCATAATGTAAACGTGTTTAGCTGTTGCCCATTCATTGTACAACTCACCCGTAACATTGATTGTTCCGTTATTCAACGCCGTTGTTATTGAACCGGAATTACCGGAATCCGCCGTTGTATAAAGACCATATACATTGTAATACAAGTTTGTTAAATCCAAATCGATTTCAGC
>JAGBRF010000036.1 GCA_017632555.1 Alphaproteobacteria bacterium
CATAGGATTGAGAAATTGTTTCGGCATTTCCTGTTGAACCGTTAATGCGACCGAAAACCGTCAATGTATCGTTCAAAGCTTGCGATAAATTAACCGACCACCCGTTGCTTGTTTCGGGTTGTTCCATTGTCCACGGTTGGTTATACAGCATAACCGAATATTGACCCGAACCCCAACCGTCTATTGTCGGTGTATAGGAAACTGACGCAAAGGACGTGTATTGTTTGCGATGAAAAGTGGACGTTTCGATTTTAGAACCGGAAATGTTATTGGCATCTTGCATACCGGCGGAAAAGCTCCATTCATCATTCGGGGACAAAGTGACATAACCGCCTAAACTGGCAGTCGGATAAGTCGATGAAGCATTTTGCGACAACGCAAAGTTCACAAAATTGATTTGCTGATTGGCATCATAGGCTGACCCGTCAAAATTATACATGGGGAATTGCCCCACCGTCACGGACAACGGGCTCAACACACCGGGAAATTGATGTGTATAGCTCAACTGGTCGAAATAATAGGCATTTGCCGTGTAATCGTTGATATCATTCACTACACCGATATTGTTTCCGACTGTTTCGGCGCTGTTCCCCCAATAATGAACATAGGTGTATGCCGCTTGCAAAGAACCTGAACCGATTGGGGAAGAATACATATTCCAATTTGCCGAACCGTAATACTGTGTTTGCCATGCTGTTTTTTCGCCGTTTGGTGCGCCCCTTTGTCCCAAAACAGACACATCAAATGTATAAGACAACCCCATTTTATCATTCAAAGCTTTTTTAAAATCGGCATATTTTTCTTCCAAGCTTTCTTTTTTGGCCAATGCGTGACGGGCTTTATCAAAACGCCGGCGCGTATGAACGCCCTTTGTGCCAATCAAAGCCGGCTTTACGTCTTCGACATAGGGCGACAAAAAGAAAACGTCTTCTTCAACACTTTCAACAATAATTTCTTCGGCGCAAATTCCCGTTGCGGAAAATGAACACAAAGCCAATGCGCACAAAGAAACTGTTTTCAATAATATATTTTTTTGCATTTTTAACTCCTTTTTGAAAAATCAAAGCAAGTTTTAGGAAGCTTTCCCGCCGAAATAAAGAGATGAACAAAAAAAATATACCACGTTATGCTTTTTACACTTGAAAGATATGCAATTTTGTGAAATGATATGCCTAATTTGCGAAAATGTTTTAATTTACTATTTATCGATTCGAAGGAGACTTAAAATGATCAGAGAAAAAATTAAAGCCGAATTAGTTGCGGCAATGAAAGAACATAATGAAGCCAAAGTATCAACTTTGCGTATGATTGGTTCAGCATTGAAAGATAAAGATATTGCTGCTCGTCCGTCAGGCAAAATGGACGGCATCAGTGATGAAGAAATTTTGTCCATGTTCCAATCTATGATTAAACAACGCCGTGAAAGTATCGAACTTTACGAAAAAGGCGGTCGTGCCGATTTGGTCGATAAAGAAAAAAAGGAAATCGAAATCATTACTGCTTTCTTACCGGCTCAAATGGATGATGAAGCCGTCAAAGCCGCTATTCAAGAAGCAATTACAGCAACCGGTGCTTCTTCCATGAAAGACATGGGAAAAGTAATGGGGGCTTTGCGTGCAAAATATGCAGGCCAAATGGATTTCGGAAAAGCATCCGGCTTGATTAAATCATTGTTGGGATAACGTAATGGCTTTCCCGCCGCGTTTTTTGGACGATTTGCGATTAAAAGTGTCATTAGCTTCGGTTATTGGCAAAAAAGTGAAATTGACAAAACGCGGTAACGAATACATCGGTTTATGTCCGTTTCACAAAGAAAAAACGCCCTCTTTTACTTTGAACGAAGAAAAAGGGTTTTATCATTGTTTCGGATGCGGTGCGCATGGTGATGCCATTTCTTTTTTGATAAACTGTGAACGTTTATCATTTATGGAAGCTGTCGAACATTTGGCACAAATGGCCGGCATGGAAGTTCCCAAATCTTCCCCGCAGGAAGCTCAAAAAGCCGCCGCCCAAAATTCATTATACGAAACAATGGAAAAAGCGTGCCGTTTTTTTGAACAAAAACTTTATGAACCGGAAGGAAAAGAAGCGCTTGATTATTTGCACAAACGCGGACTGACCGACCAAGATATTCATCATTTCAGATTGGGCTATGCACCTTTGGGCAATCAACTGCGCACAACTTTGCTGAAACAAAATTGTTCGGAAAAGGACTTAATTGCTTTGGGTTTGGTGCACAAAAGCAGTCAGGCAGGCCGTGAAAATTACGATTATTTCCATGACCGTATTATGTTTTCCATAGCCGACAGACGCAACCAC
>JAGBRF010000037.1 GCA_017632555.1 Alphaproteobacteria bacterium
ACCTTCTCGTATCCGTTTTGGCAAGTTTTACATAAGCAGTTGGAAGTATAAGAACCGGCAGCAGTACTACAATTATCTACATGGCAAGACACGCAAGCAAGAGCTTCCGTATTCGGTGCATACCCACTTCCACAACGTGAACACTTACATGTTTCACCATCTACGTAATGTTCCGTACAATTTTGAATACTACAAGCCGCACACTTGGAACCACTACAAACCGTTCCGGAACCGAACTTCAAACAATCAACAGAAGACGAACAAACTTCGGTCGTGCAACCACCGTTCAAACATACATAGCTTGAACCAAATCTTGTCTGACATTCGGAATCGCTGGCACAAGAGTTTGGACGGCATAAATTATTGTAGCACACCCAGTTAGATCCAAACGACGCACAATCGCTACTGTTAGCACAGTTTATATTTCGGCAAACACCCTCAAAACAAGAAAAACCGGTACCGAATTTCGAACATTGTGTATCAGCAGTACAGGCCGGAACCGTGGTACTCTCGCATATATTATCTTTCGTACACAAATAAGTGCTCCCAAATCTTGCACAATCTTCGGAATTTCGACATCCCTTATTCGTGCAAGAACCATTTAAGCAAATATAATTTGCCCCCAAAGTTTGAGTGCAGTATTCGTTACTGGTACAAGCTGTATTTTTACATTGTTTACTACTCGTATCACATACATAAGAAGGACCAAAGGAACTGCAAAAATCGGTTGTTTCGGTACAATCATCATTTTCCAGACAAAGACCGGATGTGGAACACAAGAAACCATCCCTACAATCTGCGTTTGATGAGCATCTTACGTTTTCACAAGCTTTTACATTAGCTCCCTTACTGATGCAACGGAAACCAGCGCCATAGGATTGTTGACAATCAGCATCCGTGTTACAAACGCACATATTCTGGACACAACAAGCGTCGCCCGAACAAGAACCGCCCTTTGATCCCGAACAATAGACTCCGTTACAACAGTGTCCTGAATCGGATGTTTCACAGAAAGAATTGTTACATACACCGCATTCACCGCAATCCTTGTTAGTAAAGCAGTAACCACGCGGCGCACACGAACCGGAAACACAAGCATAGTTGACACCGAAAATGTCACAATCAGAATCTTTTGTACAAGTATTGCCGACAGCACCACCACTGCCTGTACCGGCGCTGATATTAGCAAGAGCCTGTTTATCTGTCGGCGAGAAGGCAAAGACCAAATTATTAAGTTCGCCACAAGAACTTATTTGAACCAACGTATCTTTTTCTTTATAAATTTCATTACTGTCAAACACCGCAAACTGACTTGAACTCAACAACTGATCACAAAGGTCTTTCGGCATTCTGAGCGGAACCCCATTTTTAACAGCCCTTAGAACATAAAAGACGTTTCCGCCTCTTCTTACCAACTTAGCTTGAATTCCGTATGAACTTTTTGACTCATCGGGCTTAACAACAGTTGTCCAATCTGCAAAGTTATGCTTTTCAGTAAATCTTTTGGTCGATGCGCTTGCATTCGCAGTTACCAAATCGTCCAAAACTTCATTTGTCCGTGATCTGACTTCGAAATAATCCCAACCTTTGACTGCCGCCAAACTTAAAAGCACGACAACGCACAAAACGCACAGCATTTCAATCATACTGCGTCCGGAAAATTTTTCTTCCGTCCGTTTCTTAAAAGAAGATGTAGACCATGCTTTTTTCAAAGAATCAAAGAGGTTAAAGATTTTTTTCATTTGTTCGCTCCATATATAAAGAGTTTTGTCATCCAATGACACTTTTTTGCATATTATACCACCGATTTTTGTCCATGCAACATTTTTTTTCATCTTTGAAAGATTTTTTTATTTTGGGAAAATCGGACAAGGATTTGTAAAATATAAAAAAATCCCCGCCAAAACGGTGGGGACTTTTCTTTATCAGAAACGATTATTCTTCGATTGCCGGTTCTGCTTTTGGCGTTTTAACAACTTTTTGTTTATTGTTTACACCCAACGGATCAAGCAATATAACTTGCATTTTAGAACGTTCTTCGGCCAAAATTTCCGGAACGGTAGTTTCTGCAAACCGTGCTTTAATCAAATCTTCCACTTCTGCAATTGTCGGAGGAGCGGCTTTACGCTTATCTTCGACTTTTACAACATGCCAACCGAAAGGTGTTCTGATTGGCTTTTCGGAAATCTTACCGACTTTAATTGCAAAAGCTTCGTTAGCAAATTCAGGGATCATCATATCTTTTCTGAAATAACCCAAATCACCGCCATTTTCCATATTCGGATTTTTATCCAAAGAATGTTTGTTGGCTAATTCTTCAAAATTTGCACCGTTTTTCAATTGAACAATCAAATCCTTTGCTTCTTTTTCGGTTGCGACCAAAATGTGACGTGCATGGATTTCATCTTGCGGTACAAAGTTTTTCAATTCTTCCGCATAAATGGCTTTTATCTTATCCTGTGTTAAACGAGCTTGCAATTGTTCGGCAATATAAGCTCTGGTTATAATTTGTTCTTTGGCATCATTGATAGCCTTTTGAATTTCCGGACGATTTTGAATTCCCGTTTTTTCAGCAGCTTTCAAAATAACCTTACCATTCACGTATCCTTCCAACAGATTATTATATACTGTATCCATTGTCATATCTTTTAATTGAGGAATACTGTTCTTTATAGCTTCCAATTCCTCTAACTTGATTCTTTGACCATCAATTACGGCAACGACAATGCCTTCATCTTCACGCATTTGAGGTCTTTCCACTGTTTTAATTTCCTTTGGTTTACAACACCATTGAGAAACAGCAAAGACAGCAACAGCTGCAACAATCAAACCACCCAAAACGGCATAAAGTTTTTTATTGGACGGATTATTCTCTGCTTTTCTTGATAAAGCAACTTTTTTTTCAGTCTTTTTCATTTTATATTCCTTTCTTATAAACGACTCTTAAACGTGCCTATTATCCAACACTTTTAATCTGTTGACAAGTGTTTTTATAATTCCTTTTGCAATATTCGGATGCAAAGCCATCATTTCATATAGGTTTTCAGATGAAATTCGCAAGGCCAAAGTTTCTTCCGTGGCGGTTACGGTGGCATCAACAACGGACGGGCAAAGCGCCGTGGCTTCTCCAAACATTTCCTGAGATTGTGTTTCGCTTAAAATTGTATCCCCGTCATGAACTTGCACCATTCCCGTCAGCACTATATATATATGATTATTAAAATCGCCCTTTTTCAAAATATCTTTACCCTTTGCAAAGGCGACTTCTTCACAAGCATAGATAAAATCAGCCAAAGCGGATTCCGAAACATCGGCAAAAGCCGATATATTTTTCAAAACCAATACTTTTTCCAAACTTAATCGCATATTATTCCTTTCATTTTAAAATTTCTGTCGCCAACTGACGAATATTTAATTGCACATCGTCCAAACAAGGCTCTATAATTTTCTTCAAATCTTTCTTTGCGGGAACCAATCTTTCCAACGCCCACAGTGCATTTTCACGAACAATCGGACTTTTGTCAGTCAGCAAATTTTCGATTTCCGGCAACAACGATACATAATCCATTCTTCGAATACAACTTAAAGCAGCCGCCTTTGTCCAAGCACTTCTGTATGATTTACTTTTCAAAATAAATTCCAACTGATCCGATATCGGTTGTTGAACACCACCCGGACGGGACGGAATACGTGCCAAACGTTCTTCAAAAGGTAAATCCTTTAACACCCACTTTAATTTATTATATGATTTTGGCAATAAATCATCCAAAGTACTTTCGGCCATTTGTTTTTGTTGAACAGAAGAATTTTTCAACCGCAGTATATCAACCGCCTGCTCTGTTAAAGGGAAACAAAGACATATTTCCAGCAATAAACTTTGCCGTATATTATCAAAATCACGACTTAAAGAATCGCACAAGATTTCAAAAGAACTTTGAGCATCATAATTCGGTGCAAATCGGAAATCTTTGACCAACAACAATGTCGTTAAAGCTTGTTTGAAATCCATTTCAATCAACGGGAAAAATGTCTTTTTAATAATCTTTTTTGACAATTTTAAACGCTTGTTTTTCAACAAATGCAACGCATACAATCGTAATTTAAAATCAACCGTTTTCAAATTCTTCAACAATAATTTTCGGGCGGCAACATCTTCCGACACCCACAAATATGAAATCAATGTTTTTTTGCATAATTCCGTTCTCTCTTTATCAACAAAGGCTTGCTCAATAAACGGATACGCCGCAGGTCCGAACATTTTTAAAGCCGTTAAAGCTTCTTCCCTGACATCCATTTTATTTAAGGATTTAAAAATCAACTTTAATAATCCCGTGTATGATAAATGACCGGCCGCCAATAAAGCCGCTTTTCGAACGCGAATATCTTTATCGTTGATTAAATTTTGAATGATTCTGAAAAATCCCTTCAATCCCGTTTCTTGTAAAATTTCAGCTGCTTCCAATCGTTCGGCAACATCTTTGGAATACGCCAATTTGTTGACACCTTCCGAAGCGATTAAAATTTCTTCTCCGCCGGTTTTAAGTAATCCCGTAATGGCCCCTTTTCTTAAAACAGGATCGTCCATATACAAAATGGCTTTTTCAACGGCGTATTTTTCACCCAAAGAACAGAAAACATCTAATGCCGTTTGACGAATTAAAGGGCTTTCATCTTTGTCGATTATATCGGCCAACGTCTTTTTAAACATGCGCAATTTGTTGCGTTCAATACATTTCAAAGCAAAAAAACGAACTTGAACATCCGAATGGGACAACGCATGGCGTAAATGATTTTTTAAATTCGGAACTTGGGCTTCTTCCAAAACCCTTAAAAAATAAACAGCTTCTTCGGCATTCGAACTGTCGGCCTTTTTTTCGACATATTTCAAAACTTTTCGATTTCGAATCATCAAACGACCGCCACGCCAACGGAACGTTTTAAAAGCCGACAAAAGAACTTTATAATATTCTTGCTGGCAATCAAAGAATGTGATTAAGAAAATAAACGATAAAATACAGCCCAACAAAACCGCACTTTCGGAATACGGAACAAAATAAAAAACCAACGCGGTGGTGGCAAAACCGAACGGTTGCGCAACAATTAAACGCATAACCTTTAAACGCCCTTTTCGGCCGTGTGACAAAGGTCTTGGAACAATACGCAAATAATAAGAAAATGAAAAATAACCGATTAAATCCAAAATAACTTTTGAAAACAAAACAATCCAAAGCAAATTTGCCTGCATCCCCAAACAACAAACCAACGGCAAGAAAGTTAAAATAATCATTGTTGTTGTGACTTGAAAAGCCCTTCTTAAAGTATAAAGAACCGCCAACAAAAACAATGCCGATGAAGCAAACAAAACCCAAACGGTTGCAAAAAAGCGAACATTGGAATTTATATTAAGCCCGAATAATTTTATTGCTTGCATACACAATGTGTAGTCGATATAAGACGTGACCGCCATAAACAAAAAGGCGATACCATATATCAAATAAAGCAATTTAAGTTGTATTTTTTCCGAAACGCCACCATTTTTCTTTAATTGCAATTCCGGTGTTACTTTTTCGAATCCCGAAATCTTCCAAAGCAAAGCCACCAAAACACACACACTCATTAAAAATAAAATGAAGAACGCCGGCTTTCCCAACAATTGCAAAAGGAAATAACAACTCAATCCGCCCGACAAAAATCCCACAAATTCACAAACAACCAAAAACAAAAAACGTTTTGATTTTAAGGACAATTCGATATAGCGGAAAGCATAAGCCCAAAAACCCGTAAACACGACCAAACGATATCCCCATTTCATTAAAAACAGAATATCCAAAGCCATATCTATATGTAAACGGAACCAAGCGAAGAAAACAAACCCTTGCAATACGCCGGACAAAATCAAAAACCAAATGAAACCGTTTCCGAAATGCCGTTCGATTTTAAGCGCTATCCAACCGCAAAACGATAAAACTATGGCGGCCATAAAAAAGTTAAAAGCCAAATAACGTTGACCATACGTTCCTATGTACATACCGCCTGTAAAAGAATCAAACAAAGCGATATTAAATCCTTGTATAACTGCGGCAACACCCAACAGGCCAACAACCCACAAATGCGCCGTTGAAAAGGATAATACATGTTCAATAAAACGTCTTAATTTATACATTTTCTATTCCCAACAGACTATTGATATATTCGGATTTGTCAAAAGTCAATAAGTCATCTGTTTTTTCACCGACACCGACATAAAAAATCGGCAATTTGAATTGAGAAACCAACGCAACCAAAATACCGCCTTTTGCCGTCCCGTCCAATTTGCTCATAATCAACCCGGTAAGCGGTGTTATTTGTCCGAAAGCTTCAACCTGACTGACGGCATTTTGACCAACCGTAGCATCCAAAGTCAATAACGTTGCATGCGGTGCATTGGGGTTGATTTTTTGAATAACGCGAACAATTTTTTGCAATTCGGCCATCAACTCTTTTTTATTTTGCAAACGCCCTGCCGTATCGATAAACAAAACATCATCTTTATTTTTAATAGCGTGATTATAAGCATCATACGCCGTTCCGGCCGGATCAGCACCCATTTTGGAAAAATAAACATTGCAACCGACACGTTTGCCCCACTCTTGCAACTGTTCAACGGCGGCCATACGGAAAGTATCCGCCGCAGCCATAGAAACTTGCAATCCTTGGGCTTTCATTTGGCTGGCCAATTTACCGATAGTTGTTGTTTTACCCGTACCATTTACACCCACCATTAAAATCACAAACGGTTTTTGCGTTTTATCTATCTCAAACTTTTTATCCGCCTGCGACATAATTGCATCCAACTCTGTTTTCAAAATTTGTTTGGCTTCTTCAACAGACTGCGGTTTTTGACGTGCCATTTTAGATACCAAATCAGCACTGACAGCGGCACCCATATCCGACAAAATCAAACCTTCTTCCAAATTTTCCAAAGCATCATCGTCCAACTTTGTAAAGCGGAAAACCGTTTCCAATTTGTCCGATGTTTTTTGTAATCCTTGCTTAAACTTCTGCCATAAACCCATCTTCTGTTACTCCTTTATTGACAACCATTACTATTTTTCCGCTTTCAACCGAAGCGTTTATTTTTGTCGGAATATAATGTTCGTTAAATCCTTGATTGCCTTTTTCCACCAAAACTTTTTCCGTCTTTCCGATACCGGATTTTAAATATTGTTGCAATAAATCATTTCCCGTTTGGCGCAATTGTCTTGCCCGTTCTTTGCGTTCATGGACATCAACCATTTCCATTTTGGCGGAAGGTGTTCCCGGACGAACGGAAAAAGGAAACACATGCAACAAAATAATATTCGCTTGGCAAACTAAATCAACGGTGTTTTGAAACATTTGTTTTGTTTCTGTCGGAAAGCCCGTTATAAAATCAGAACCCAACACAAAACCCGGTCGAACATCACGCAATTTTTTTGCTAAATCTATGACATCTTGGCGTTTGTGCCGGCGTCCCATTCGCCGTAATATCAAATCATCACCAGATTGTATGGATAAATGAGCATGTGGCATTAAAACTTCATTTTCACCGAAAAGTTTTATCAACTTATCATCGCAACCCGCCGGATCCAAAGACCCCAAACGCAATCGTTTCAAACCGGAAACTTCTTTCAAAACTTTTTCGATTAAATCCGAAAAACCGTATGGATAGCTGGTAACATCTATACCCGTCAAAACCAATTCGGAATAACCGTTATCAACAAACGTTTGTGCTTGCTTTACTACCTGTTGTGGTGGAATACCTTTGTTGCGACCACGCACTTGACGAACGATGCAAAAAGTACAAGCGTGATTACAACCTTGTTGGACTTGAATAAAGGCACGCGTTCTGCCTTCGAAATCGGAAACAATCGGAGTATCAAAGTCGGCGTTCATAACATCACCGACCAATATTTCATCTTCGGCCGTCAAAGCTTCGCGTGTAATTTTTTCACGATTTCCGATAACGCGATCCACTTCCGGCATATCGGCATAAACTTCCGGATGTAATTGAGCCGCACACCCCGTCACAATCAACTTTGCGTTCGGGTTTTCTTTGCGCAATTTACGAATGGATTGCCGGCATTGTCTTTCCGCTTCTGCCGTAACTGCACACGTATTGACAACAATAACATTGTCCAAATCACCGGCTATTTGGTTGATCAAAGCCGATTCATAAGTGTTTATACGACATCCAAAAGTTACAATTTTCATAATTTTTATTTACATTTTTTTTGCATTCTTGTCCAGCTTTTATTATAATAAAGCAAGAAAATTTATTTTAAGGAATGAAATATGGAAACGAATTTACATCCCATGTGGGCAATCGGGTTGGAAAGTGATACGGCCATCAGTGGCGTTGATGCGGCGTTGATTAAAACGGACGGCGTTGATGTTTTCGAACATAAATTGGCAATTTCCCGACCTTATTCTCCGACTATGCGTGAAGCCATTATGGCGGTTTTGGGTGAAAAAGGACAACAGGATTTGAATTACCTGTCCCAAGTCGAAGAACAAATCACACAACACCACATTCAAGTCGTTCAAGAAATTTTGGACACACTGGATATATCCGCACGACAAATAGATGTTATCGGTTTTTCGGGACATACGGTTTTGAATCGTCCGTCCCAAAAATTATCCATACAAATCGGCGATGCACAAAAGATGTTAGATGCCTTTGGAATACCCGTTGTCAATCGTTTTTATCAAACGGATTTGGCAAGTGGCGGACAAGGATCCCCTATTTTTCCCGTATATTATGAAGCATTGGCGCGCCCGTTGGAAAAACCGTTGGTTATTTTCAGCATAGGCGGAATTGCCTCTGTTACATACATAGGCGCAAACGGTGAACTGATTGCTTTTGATGTTGGTCCCGGCAACGTTTTAATCGATAAATGGATGCAACAAAAATTAGGCGCAGAAATGGACTTTGACGGTCTTTGGGCGGCAAAAGGTCAAATCGATGAACGATTATTGAATAAATTATTGCAACACCCGGCAATTATTCAAGAACCACCAAAAGCATTGGAAAGGGAAGACTTTTTGCAACTTTTAACCGATGTAGAAGGTTCGTCTTTGGCAGACGGTGCCGCAACATTGACAGCATTGACAACAAAATCTTTGGTTTTGGCATGCCAACGTTTCTTGCCGGAAGTCCCACTTCAATACATTGTCACAGGTGGCGGCGCCTATAATCCGACCATGGTCAAATACTTGCGCCAACACTTACCAAGACCCGTTAAAACAGCTGATGAAATCGGTTGGGATACAATGCGTTTGGATGCGGAAAGTTTTGCTTTTTTGGCTGTGCGCAGTTTGTTCGGATTGCCATTTACTTATCCGACAACAACCGGCGTGGAATTTCCCCTTTCTGGCGGAAAAGTTTGGAAAAAATAATTAAACTTTATTTTCCCATTTACCCGTTGTTTCGTCTTGTTGCCAATAAAATCTGTCTGCACCGGCATTGGAAACGCGTTGCCATTCCAAGCGTGCTTTTTGCAATGCTTCCGGATTACGTCCGTCAAAAAAATAAAGCGCACGAACAAAACCTTCTTCCAACGGAACGGGTACATTATCAACCAAAACAATCAACGAAGCTTTGTTGGGATTATAATTGTCCTTGTGAGTAATTAAAATGGGTTGATTTTCGGCATTGCCGTCCTTTTCAACACCATGAGGCAAAAAAGAATCCGGTTTATATGTCCACAAAAGCGTGTTTAAATAATCGGCACGTTCCGCCATATCAACCTTTATCAACACACGTTGACCGCTTTCATACGCCTTTTCCAACAATGCCGGCAAAGCATTGTCCAAGGGTGTTCTTTCCAAATGATAAAAATCTATACGCATTATTGTGTCAACTTTCCACCAAAGAAAAGTGTCAGGAAAATCCCTGTTCCGATTAAAATCAATCCGAATAAACGCAAATTTGCCGGTTTAGCATCAACCAAACAACGAACGGCAAAACCTTGCACATGTTTCGGAAACAAAAAATAAATAATGCCTTCAATAACAAACAATAAAACGATTGCCTTAAAAAAATCAACCATTGAAAAAATCAACATTTTTTAAACCTCATCATCAAAAA
This sequence comes from Alphaproteobacteria bacterium, assembly GCA_017632555.1. The sequence continues at coordinate 10,109 of JAGBRF010000037.1, forward strand.
TAATCGGTATATTCTTTTGAAATTCCGCTTTTATAGAACGCATTAAAGCACGCACATCGGGGTGAGCCGCTTCACTGCACCGCATAGAAAAAATATGTTTCCATTCACGCAAATTAGCGGATATAACAATCTCCGTCTTCAAACAACACGGCAAAACAGAACGTGCCGTTTCCGGCGTTGTTCCGGCATCAAGCATTTTGAAGTAAGATTGTTCGATATTGTTCATTTCGTCCAACCAAATTTGATAAGCCGGCGAATCTTTTTCCAACTGAATCGGTTTAATAACGGATATTTCATGACCGAACTTATCTTTTGCATAACAACAATAACGCGTACTTTCTTGGCTGAACGAAGCCAAACGATGACGCACCAATTCGTTTGCAATTGCCCGATCCGTTATCAACTTGACCGATACGGAAAAATGTTCAATCACGGATTCGTGGTGGCGAGAAACAATATGTTTCAAAAAACGCACATGCGAAGTTTCGTCCATTTTATCAAATGATTGATAACAAGTCCGTCCGC
>JAGBRF010000038.1 GCA_017632555.1 Alphaproteobacteria bacterium
GAAGGAATTGAAGTCGTTACATTCGTTATCGGAATGCTTATGGTCGGTGCCGTCATGTCATTGGGCAGATAATTTTGTAAAAGATAAGGAAAAAACAAAATGAATAAAAAAATATGTAGAATATTGCCACTTTTGGCAACTGTCGGAATGTTAAATTCTTGCGCCTGTACAGAAAGAGAAGAAAAATTTTTATCACGAAAAGGGGCAGTTTCTGAAGTTGCTGTACAAAAAGATTTTAAAGAAAAGACCATAATAGCACCTTATAAAAAAGTTATATCAACAACTAAATCTCCGGTTATTGACAAAGCGGACACAATTTGGGATAAAGACTTCGTAAGAAAATTAGCTTTGGTCGGTGGATTATCATTCGGAATATCATTTGGAATATCATTTGTAGGGGCTTCTCTACTTCACAGTCGTGAATAATACAGCGAATTAATTACGCTAAAAACAGCAAAAGACACTCATTTGCAAATGCATTTGAGTGTTTTTTTTATCAACAGAGAAGGGGGATTATAAAAGCGTTAAAAAAAACAAATAAAATTGTTGACAAGACAAAAATGATATGTAATGATATAATAGTGGTATTATTTTTTAACAACATAACTGAAAGGAAAATAAAATGGATGATAATACTGACGATAGTTTAATCGATTCTATTCCAAACGGAATGAGTTGGCGTGATCATGATGATCGTTTACTTGCAGAACAAACAATGGAAAAATTGGTTGCTTCAGGTAATGTAAACAGAAAAAACAAAGATGGCCAAACACCTTTACACAGATTCGTCAAAGAATGGAGATTAAAAGATATTAATTTTCTGCTTGAAAATGGAGCGGATGTAAATGTGCAAGATCAAAACGGTGATACTCCATTGCATTTTGCTGTTTATAATGGCTACATGATACCCAGAGAATTAATTATTCACGGAGCTGATCTTGATGTACAAAACAATCATGGCTTTACACCTTTGATGAACGCCTGCGTTGGAAAAAACGGATATCACGGAGATTATAGAGCTGCTGCACTTTTTATTGCTCATGGCGCAAATTTGGATTTGCAAAATGAAGATGGTAATACAGCTTTGATACTCAGCTGTTACCCATGCCATGACTGGTTTGATTACATGCTTGAAAACACAAAAAGATTGGTCGCCGCAGGTGCCGATATGAATAAGCAAAATAATGACGGTGATACAGCTTTAATTATTGCTCTTCGCAATGGTGAATATGAAAAAGCTTATTTTTTAATTTCGTGCGGAGCAAGAACGGATATTCAAAATAACAATGGAGAAACAGCATTATCTATCACTGAATCTACTATTGCAGGGAAAAGTACTCTTTTCTTAGAAGAAAAAGAGATTATTCACATCTTAAATAACAAACAAAAACCAGACACCATTTCAAAATATAAATCAGATAAATCTAAATCTGATATAAATAAACAATACGAATAATTTGTTTATTTAAAGCCACTCATAAACAAATCTTACAGTGGCATCATTTTCAAAAAACTTAAACAAAAAAAAGGAAAATAAAATGAATGACAATCTTAATGATAGTCTGGCTGACTCAATTGTAAATATGATAAATTGGTCCTGTATAGGAAGACCTTATGGTTTGAATATACTGAAATGGTTGGTTGCTACCGGCAATGTAAATAAAAAAAGCCAGGACAATAAAATTCCGTTACATCATTGTTCAACATGGTGTGGCAACACCGAAGAAGTCCTTTTTCTGATTGAAAATGGGGCTGATATAAATGCACAAGATGAATATGGCGATACAGCCTTACATTGTGCTGTTGCAAGCGGTCGTTCGGAACCGGTGGAACTGTTGATTAAACATTGTGCCAAGCTTGACATACAAAACAATCGTGGTTTCACACCATTAATGACCGCCTGTAATTGCGGCGGACATATCTTACCGGTCGAAATATTAATTGCGCATGGTGTAGATTTGGATTTGCAGAATAAAAAAGGGGACACAGCTTTGATGCTTTGTGCTCACAGCTATGCAGGCGCTGCCAATTTTCAAGTCGAAATTGCTGAAAAATTAATTGCTGCCGGAGCAGATCTGAATAAGCGGAATAATCAAGGTAAAACAGCCTTGATGATAGCGCAAGAAGAAGATAATTTAAAAATGGTTAAATTATTGAAAGAAGCTGCAAGTAAAGACATTAAAACACTTGCAAAATACAATTCAGATAACGTAAAAAAATCTGATACAAATAAACAATACCAGTAAATTGTTTATAACCACCCACAAACGAAGCTTTTGGGTGGTTATTTTATAGTCCCTTATAAATTTCCCATTGTTCGGAAGAAAGTTGTAATTGCAGTTGCAATTGTGGTTGCCGTCGTGTAGAAAAACCACAAATAAATTATGCAAAAGGATCCCAAGACACCATAATAATCGGATACGGAATGATCAGTGAATCCGACCTTGAGTATTTGCAAAAAGAAGGACAAATACCACCCAAAAAGCTGGTTTATTCAAACTCTGATTATGAAGATTTTTCCAATTCCAAAAAAAGTGCTGGAAATATGGCGCATCAGTACATGACTATACGGCAACAAACACATTTTTAGATAGTTTTAATGAAAACAATCTTACCCCTTGATGAAAGTCAGGGGGTGTTTTTTTAAGTAGAACAGGGCGATTTTACAAAAAACGTAAAATAAAAAAGTATTGACGACATAATAAAGTGGTATTAAAATCAAGCTCATTGAAAGGGGAACAAATGAAAAAACTTTTTATTTTAGCATCTTTTTTAACTCTTTGCGGATGTGTTAATAAATATCCGGAACAACCAATTTTAGCCATATCAAATGAAAAAAATACAGAAATATGGTTAGATGAAGAATATCAAGGTAGCGATCAAACAAATCTTTTAATTTTGAATAGCAAAGCAAAAGATGCGTATGTTTACGGGAAAAAGAAAGGTTGTCCTGTAAAGAAAATTAAAATAGAGTATAATTTTGACTTAACGGTGTTTTGGATTATCAATCCATACCAACTTTTGCGTCTTGTTACATTAGATGTGTGGAAAGTAAATCAAAATAAATATTTTTATAACGTAACACCAGAATGTTCTAAATAATGCCTTTTTTTAGTATTCATCCGTAGGGCAGATGAGAATATTCGCTATCAGCGAGCAAAATTTCAAAAATCATATATTGACACGTTCAGGTCGCTGAAAAATCGTTTTCGATAAAATTTCATAAAATTGGGTGGTGTGAATAACGCCACCCAAAAATTTTTGCCGGTTAGACGTTCCAAAACTAAATTATCCAAAATTTTATTCACAAAGTTATCCACAGGTCACTTGATAACAATAATAACATATTGAATAATAAAGAAAATTCGAAAGGCGAGTGTCCGTATTCCCATAAATAATTGTCGCATAATTTATATTATGTATAGTAATGTATTTTTATAAAGGGGAAAGTCGGTGAAATCTTTTTATTTTCAAACACTTATTATGCACCACATTTTGATAAAAATGCTTTGTTCTCATCATTTTTATGGGAAATTTGTTGCGCCCCGATAAATTCATCGGCAACGAAAATTTTCATTTTTGAAGTTCTATTCGATTATGATTGCGTTCTTAAAATCTTCGCCACGTTCTTCGAAGTTCTTATAAGCATGATAACTGGGTGCGCCTGGCGATAATAACACCACATCGCCGTCTGTGGCTGCGGATTGAGCCAAACGAACGCCGTCACGGACATCTTTTGCTCGAATAACGTATAAATCATCAGCTTGCTCGGCGACAGCGTTCCCGGTAATCGGCAACGTTACCAACGTTATCTTGTCGGCATTTTGGCGCACATAGGACAACAGAACGCCATAATCTTGATGTCTGTCATAGCCACCAACCAACAAATAAATATGATTTGCGTCCGAAAAAGCTTTCAAAGCCGCCACGGACGTTTCCGGCGTTGTGGATATGCTGTCATCAACAAAAGTAACGCCATGCACAACCGCAACCGTCTGTAAACGATGTGCCAGCGGTTCAAAGGAAACAATATCCTTTTCAATATCTTTTAAGTCGATATTCAATTCCTTTAAAACAGTCAATACGGCGCATATATTTTCCAAATTGTGCCGTCCTTTTAAATTCGTAATACAATCTGCGCCAAATAAAGGCTTTTCGCTGTCCATAATATAATCGTCTTTTATATGGATTCCCAACGGATTATTAAAGAAAATCACATCGGATTCGCCCTCTGTTCTGACCAAAGTTTCCGTATTTTCCCAATTCAAAACGGCTTTTTGACCGGATTTGCGAATACGAAGCAAGCGCAATTTATCTTCATAATAACGTTCATGCGTTTGGTGCCAATCAATGTGTTCCGGATACAAATTCAAAATAACCGAAATATCAAAGGAATACATCAAATCAGCGCACTGATAACTGGACAATTCCGCCACAACAAAATCAAATTTTCGGCCGACAAAATCGACCAAAGGTTGCCCAATATTACCGCCAAGACCAACGGAAAAGCCCTTTTTCCTTAATATATGCGCCAATAAAGACGATGTGGTGCTTTTTCCTTTGGTGCCGGTAATGGCAATAGTTTTCGTATCCGGTGATCTTTGACGCATAAAAATGTTCGTTCCTGACCACAATTCAACCCCTTGTTTCAACGCACGTTGCAAACATTCATTATAAAGGCTGACACCCGGACTTTTCATAACAATATCATAACCGGACAAATCGATATTTTTTCCTTCAAAAACAACATATTGCAATTTATTGTTGATGCAATAATTTATCAAAGAATTGCCTTCTTTACCCCTTCCCCAAATTGCAATTTTTTTACCTTCAAACATTCTTAAAAGCCTCCGGTATCAAGTCTGATTTTCCCTTTGCCCATACTGTTTTTTCCAAAGAATCTTTCGAAAAATCCTTTAACAAAGGCACTATTTTTTGAATTAAGCAATCTTTCTGCCATTCCGGCCTTTCCGCCAACATCAAAAACGCCAAACGACATTCGTCATAGGTCCCGACACATTCAAAGGGCTTGTTTTGCCCTATTCCCAGCAACGCCAAATACCCTGTTTCCTGAGTGGCATCATCTAACGGATTAGTACCGATAATTTTAATCAACCTTTCTTTATCCATAAAAGGCGCCAATATCAAGAAAACAAAGCGACATTTATCACAAACACCGCACCAACGATCTAAACGCCGTTTTTCATCAATGTGAAAAGCATGGTTGCAACTGGTAAAAACATCAAAGTATTCCGCACAATTTTGTGCAAACTCACGGGCTATTTGCATTTCCGTCATTGGCCGCAACAAAGAAAAATAATGTATTTCGGGAACAACGGTTCGAATTAAATCATTATAAGACACCTCAAAAGCGGAAGATTTACTCCACTGATGGTTGACAGTTCCAAAATTTGCTTCATCGGCCGAACCTTCACAGCTCATAACCACATATCGTTTATCATACAAAATACAAGCCGCCGCCGAAATAAAAGCAATTATACCGGAAATGGGCACGTGTCCGTTCAAAAAATGATTGTTATTTTCCAATAAAACGGAGCTGATTTTCCTTTTTATCGTGATTTCCGGCAAGTTGGCGATTCGTTTACAATCATCTATCGGACGCGCCGTATTCACGGAAAAAAGCGTTGGTTTCATGCCGGCTTTTTTCAAACGGTTGATTGTAACGCAACTGTCCTTTCCGCCACCGACCGGAACAAAAGCTTCGTTTTTCAAGTTCAATGCAAACGCTTTTTCCTTTATTTCGCCATAAGGAAAATCAAAAGACAACGTCAAGTTATTTTGGGCGGCAAATTGCCCCAACCCGAAACGATAAAAATCATTAAAAAAATCGGCCTGATGTTTGGATAATTCGCCACTTTCAATCTTTATTTCGGGATTACCGAAAGCCTTATAATAGCTGACCCCGGCGGCGATATGCAATAAAAAGAAAATTTGATTCAAAGCATCTTTTTTTTCAGCCGTCAGTAAAAAAGGAGCATTGGGGAAAGAAATCTTTTCCTCAAACAAATAATTTTCGCATTCATATTTCAAAGATAACTGCCCGTTTTCTGCGTTCCAGGACCAGTTTTTGAAATAAAAAGGCTTATTCATAAAAAAACTCCTTTTTTTTGTTGATGTTTCAAATAATATATCTTATATTATGTTTGTATTTCAAGTTTTTTTTAAAGGGAGCCGCAAAATGTTTTCATTATTCTTTCAAAAATCAGACAAAAAAAGAAAATCAAATCCGAAACCCATTCGTTCTTTGTTCTGGGTTGGTGCTTTTTTAATCTTATTGTCTTTCATAATTATATTACCGATTTATAAAAATGCCAAAATGACACCGGAAGAACATTGGCAGGAAGGTTTAATTGCCTTGCAAAACCAAAAATACGGAAAGGCAAAAACTCACTTATTAAAAGCGGCTCAATCCAAAAATGCATTGGCTTTCTACACACTGGGAATGATGGAAATAGAAGGCAAAAACAGTGACAGCAAAGCAAATCCGACCGATGCTGCTGTTTATTTCGAAAGTGCGGCCAACTTGGGTTTAAAAGAAGCTCAATACAGATTGGCTTTGCTTTATGATTTGGGCGAAGGCGTTCCGCAAGATAAAAGAACGGCGTTGAATTGGATGTTGCTTGCAGCTGCGCAAGGCGATATTGACGCTATCTTTGCGGCTGCCGTATGGTTAGAACGCGGATATTCGGGCAGACCGGAACTTTACATGGCGTTGAATTTGTATGAAGATGCCGCAAAAGCCGGACATCAAAATGCAATAACGACTTTAATTTCCCTTTATGCCGGCGGAAGCGAAGTCCCGGCAAACTTGGATCGTTCGAATTATTGGAAAGAACAATTACAACGAATTAAAGACCGCAAAAACAAACAATAACAGGACAAAAAAATGAAGCTGACGTATCGTAAGGACTATATTGCTCCGGCGTATAGAATATTGACAACCAATTTGGATTTCACTTTGGACGAAGAAAAAACAATTGTCAAAAACACTATGAAAATCGAAAAGATTAAAGATGCCGATTTGGTTTTGAATGGTGTTCGTATGAAGTTGTTAGATATAGCCGTAGATGGTAAAAAGCTGACTAAAAAAGAATATAAATTGACGGAAAAGTCTTTAACTTTGAAGAATTTGCCCTCTTCTTTTATTTTGGACATTCAAACGCAAATCAACCCGAAAGCAAATACTTATTTAAGCGGACTTTATATGTCCAACGGAGTTTTCACAACACAATGCGAACCGGAAGGGTTCAGAGCTATTACTTATTTCATGGATCACCCCGATGTTTTAAGCACTTACACGGTTACAATTCATGCTAACAGAAAAAAATATCCTGTCTTGCTTTCCAACGGAAATAAAATTAAAGACACCGGAAATACGGTCGTTTGGCATGATCCGTTCCCAAAACCGTCTTATTTATTCGCTTTGGTTGCCGGTGATTTGGGACATATTGAAGATTCGTTTGTGACCTGCTCCGGTAAAAAAGTGGATTTGCGTATTTATTGCGAAAAAGGAAAAGAAAGTCGCTTGTATTATGCAATGGACAGTTTGAAACGCGCAATGCGTTGGGATGAAAAAACATTCGGGCGCGAATATGATTTGAACCTGTTTAATATCGTGGCGGTTCCTGATTTCAACGCAGGCGCTATGGAAAACAAAAGCTTGAATATCTTTAACGATTCATGCTTATTGGCCGATGAAAAAACGGCAACCGATGCGACTTATGAATTTGTTGAAGGCGTTGTCGCACACGAATACTTCCATAACTGGAGTGGTGACCGAGTAACCGCACGGGATTGGTTCAATTTGTCATTAAAAGAAGGTTTTACCGTTTATCGTGACGAAGAATTCAGTTCCGATATGCGTTCACGTGTCGTTAAACGTATGGATGATGTTTCATATTTGAAATTAAACCAATTCCCCAGCGATGACGGGCCGTTGAAACACCCTGTTCGTCCGGATTCTTTTGCAACAATCGAAAACTTTTACACAACGACAGTTTATGAAAAAGGCGCTGAATTGATTAGAATGCAGGAAAAAATAGTCGGTAAAAAGGGTTTTCGCAAAGCAACAGACCTTTATTTTTCCCGTCATGATGGTCAGGCGGTCACAATTGACGATTTCGTTAAATGTGTGGAAGACGCCAACAAAATCAACTTGAAACCGTTTATGAATTGGTATTCTGTTGCCGGTCGTCCGACCGTTTCGGTTGAAAAAGAATATAACAATAAAACAAAGACTTATAAAATCAAATTAAAGCAAAACATTAAAGATTCGGATGCCGTTTTTATGATACCTTTATCGATCGGGTTGATTGGAAAAGACGGCAAAGATATTGTTTCCGAAACAATCATTTTTAACAAAAAAGAACAAACGTTTACTTTCAAAAACATCAAAGAGTGCCCTGGCATGTCAATCAACAGGAATTTCACGGCACCGATTACTTTGAATGTGACTTATACGGACGAAGAAAGCTTGTTTTTGATGAAAAACGACAATGATTTATTCAATCGTTACGAAGTCGGTCAAGAATATGCTCTGTCGGAAATTTTGAAAGAATTGAAAAACGATAATCCGAAAGTATCTTCAACGTTGATTGACGCTTATTCATCTTATTTGGATACAGCAAGCAAAGATCCGGCCTTCACGGCACGTGCCATAATATTCCCGGCAGCATCTTATATCGGGGACAAAATGGAAACGTTTGAAGTTGACAAAGTATTGGATTTTCGCAAACAATTGCGCATTGCTTTTGCAAAACAAAACGCCACCAAATTAAAGAAAATATATGACAAGTTCAACACAAACGAAGCGTTTAACAGCGATGCAAAACAAGCCGGTAAAAGGGCTTTGAAAAACGCCGCATTGGGTTATCTTTCATTATTGCCGGAATATGCTGATTTGGCAAAAGTGCAATATCAAAACAGCAAAAATATGACGGACAGAAGGGCATCTTTTTCGGCTTTGGTTCATAATCGCCCGCCATTTGCAAAAAAAGCATTAGCTGATTTTTATAAAATGTTCAAAAAAGATGCTTTGGTTATCAACAGATGGTTGGCCCTGCAAGCTTCCGTGGAAGATAAAGAAACAATCGAAAACGTTATTGCTTTGGCCAAAACAAAGGATTTTGTCATCACAAATCCAAATAAAGTTCGTTCCTTAATCGGTGTTTTTGGCCGTAACTTAAAGGCTTTCCACACACCGGACGGAAAAGGTTATCATTTACTTGCGGATTATGTTATTCAACTGAATGCGATAAATCCGCAAATAGCCGAAGGCATCATTCACCCCTTATGTGATTGGAAACGTTTTGATAAAAAGCGCCAAAAATTGATGAAGGCAGAATTAAACAGAATCGCCAAAATACCGAATTTATCGGTCAACTTAAACGAAACAATTACAAAAGCTTTGGCTTAAAAAGAAATCTTCATGCCGTCATAGGCCAGTTCCACACCTTTTGGCAGTTGTGCCATAACGGTATCATAATCCATTCTTGCGCCCAAATGCGTTAAAACAAGGCGTTTTGGTTGGACAATTTCAAACCACTTTAATGCTTTTTCCAAATAAACGTGCTTATCATTCGGACGGGTTGAAATACAATCCAAAATCCAAAGGTCAATACCTTTTAATTCATTTATATCAAAATCGATGAAGTCCACCAAATCCGTATTGTATGCCATATTGTTGATTTTGAAACCTAAAGTTTCGCAACTGCCGTGATTTTGCAATATCGGTAAAATGTCGAATGTACCGATTTGGAAAGGTTGTTTTTCCTTGATTAAATGAACATCAAACGGCGGTTTCTTTTGTTTCAAGTACTCAAAAGGCTTCAAATAAAAAGGAAAGCGTTGTTGAAATTCATCAAAATCTTTATCACGCAAATAAACAGGCAACGGAAAAACTTCTTCCCAATAAGTGACTTGTGATCTGGTATAAATACGCAAATCATCAACACCCATCAAATGATCCGAGTGCATGTGCGTCCATAAAACAGCATCTACATTCTTTATATCGGCGCGATAAAGTTGTTGGCGCAATTCCGGCGGTGTATCAATCAATAAGTTTGTTTTGCCGTCTGAAACAAAAATTGCAGGACGTGTTCGTTCGTTTTTCGGATTATTCGGATTGCACCAACCAAAGCCAAACTTTGCCGTTGGAATACCGTAACTGGGTCCGCATCCTAAAATCGTTACTTCCATTTTCTTATTCCTTTCTCAATTTTTCACCAAACAACGTATAAAAGTTATTTTCCAAAGTTTCTGCCAAAGTATCTTCCGACACATCTTTTAATTCGGACAAAGCCTTGAATGTTTCGACAATATATGCCGGTTCATTGCGTTTTCCACGATAAGGAACAGGTGCCAAAAATGGTGCATCCGTTTCAACCAACAACCTGTCCAACGGAATTTTCTTTACTATTTGGCGCAAATCATCGGATTTTTTGAAAGTCACCATACCAGAAATGGACAAATAGCACCCCAAATCCAATGCTTTCTTGGCCAATTTTTCAGAAGATGAAAAACAATGCAACATCGCTTTAAACGGATGATAAAGCATTGCTTCTTTCAAGATAGCCGCCATATCATCGTCCGCATCACGTGTGTGAATAATCAACGGCAATCCCGTTTGACGTGCCGCTTCAATGTGTATCATCAAAGATTCTTGCTGATATTTACGGTCAATAGTTTCGTAATGGTAATCCAAGCCGGTTTCCCCTACTCCGATAATTTTCAGATGATGCAACAAATCCAACAATTCATCTATTTTTATCATATTGTTCGGTTCAATTGAATCCGGATGAATACCAAAAGCCCCATAAACAAACGAATAACGTTCCAACAAACCGACCATTTGTGCATATTCATCTTTGTTGGTGGCCACGTTCAAAATCATTCCAACGCCTTTTTCACGGGCATTTTGGATAACCAAATCCATGTCATCTTCATAATCACCAAAAGTTAAGTGGCAATGGCTGTCTATAATCATTTTTTCATTCCTAATCTTAAAAAAATCTGCGCAATAACGCTTTTTTTATCCAAATAAAGATTTTCCGTATCTTTTAACAACTCGTTTATTTGTGTCCATTGTTGCAAATAAAAATCCCGTTTATCCTGTGGCAAATCATCTTGTTCCACAAAAGAAAGCAACACATATAACAATAAATCCTTTACCAAATTATACAATTCTTCGTCTTTGGAAACGGCATCAGCAAAGTCCATAATTTCACCGATAACGGACGTTGAATCTTGCATAAAAGATAATATCTTTTGATAAACTGAAAGTCCGTTATTTTCAAAAAAGTTTTTGCATTTTCCGATACTTCCATTGAAAAATTGAAGTAAATCATCAACGTTTGAAACGTCCGGATAACTTTCCATAATAAACGATTTCATCTGGACATCCGTTAGTGGCGAAACCATAATTTGACGGCAACGGGAACGAATAGTCGGCAATAATTTCCCCATATTATGTGAAATTAAAAAGATAACAGCGTGTGCCGGTGGTTCTTCCAATAACTTTAACAAAGCATTTGCCGCATTTTCATTCATTTCATCGGCCGAATCAATAACCATAACGCGCCAATTTTCATTGGCAGAAGTCAAAGATAAAAACTGAATACCGGAACGAATATCATCGATTGTAATTTCCGCTTTTTTTGCCCTTTCTTCCCCGTTATCCAAGGCTTTACCCGCATTCAGAGTTTGGATAATATCTTTTTTTTCTTCTTCCGTGTAATCGCGTTCAATCCATTTCAAATCGGCATGAAAATCAAGCGGTTCATCTTTTCCCGTCAACAAAAAGGAAGCAAATCGGCGCACCAATGTTGACTTACCAACGCCAAAAGGCCCTGTAATCAGCCAAGAACCGGCCAATTTTCCCGAATTTAAAATCTGCTTTAATTGTTCAAAGCTTTTATCGACAGGCGCTAACATTTCAACAATCTTTCCTCAATAGCTTTGACAATATCCTGATGCACTTTTTCCGGCTGTTGTGCGGCATTTATAACAACGCAACGGTCCGGTTCTTTTTGGGCAATATCCAAGAAAGCATTACGCAAATTATAATGGAAAGACAAATCCATTCCTTCCATTCTGTCCTTTGCACCGCGTTCATTGACCCTTTGCAATGCAACCTTTGGATCCATATCTAAGATGATGGTCATATCCGGCTTAAAATCGCCGGCAACCAAATTATACAAGCTTTCAATATCCTTTTTGGTCAGCAACCCGTCACCGCGTCCATAACCTTGATAAGCCATAGTTGAATCGGAAAAGCGGTCTGAAATAACCCACTTCCCTTATTTAATAGCCGGCCATATTTTATCGACCAGATGACTGCGCCGTGCGGCAAAGAACAACAATGTTTCGGATATAGAATCCCATTTTTCTTTACTGCCGGAAAGTATGATTTTACGGATTTCTTCGGCCGCTTCGGAACCACCCGGCTCACGTGTCATAACAAAATCGATACCCTTTTCTTTCAGATATTGAAGCAACATCTGGCATTGAGTTGATTTTCCGCAACCGTCCCCACCTTCCAAAGTAATAAAAAAGCTTTTATTCATCTTTTTTCCCATACAAAAGCGAGGAAACAGCCAATTTCATACGCCCCAAGAAGTTGATTTTACCCACGTCTTTTGCCGCAACCAACGGGAAGCGATAGCTTTTTCCGTCCGGCAAGACAATATTCAGCGAAGCAACAAGATCGCCCTTTTTAACCGGTGCTTTTGCCCAACTGTCATATGTAACGGTTACTTTTGTCTTTGGCTTATCCAAACGGTGAATTGTAACCAACACGTCTTTTTCCAAGACAACAGGGACACTTTCTTGCATTCCCAACCAAACAGGAATATCCGTCACAACCTTTCCGTCTTTAAACAAAGTGTAGTTTTCAAATTCTCTTAAACCCCACTCCATAATCTTTTTAGTTTCTGTGTTACGGTCTTTCATCGATTTCAAACCGTTGACAACCAAAATCAAACGCCGTTTACCGTCCTTGCTTTTTGCAGAACCGACCAAAGCATAACCGGATTTTTCCGTATGTCCCGTTTTTAAACCATCCGCCTGATCCGGCATAGAATAAAGCAACGGGTTACGGTTATCTTGTTTTATCCCGTTGTATTTAAAGCTTTTTTCCGAAAAAATCGGGTAAAAATCAGGAAATTCCGAAATCAACTTTTGGGCCAACATAGCCAATTCTTTACTGGTCATCAAATGTTCTTTATTCGGCCAACCGGTTGCATTTTTGAACGTACTTTTTTCCATTCCGATTTCACGGGCACGCAAAGTCATTTCTTCGGCAAAGTTTTCTTCCGAACCTGCTATATTTTCAGCAACAGTAATGCAAGCATCATTTCCGGATTGAATAATAATTCCTTTAATCAATTCGCTGACTTTCACTTTGGAATTCGGCTTTAAAAACATAGTCGAACTGCCACTTTTTTCGCCGCCTTTTTTCCAAGCATTTGTGCTGACTTCGAACTTATCGTCCAAACTGATTTCGCCCCTTTTGATTTTTTCAAACAGTATGTAAACCGTCATCAACTTACTCATTGAAGCCGGAGCCATCAAATCATCAGAGTTTTTATCCAATAAAACAGCCCCCGTGTCATAATCCACCAAGTAAGCGTGCGAAGCCATTGTATCAAAGACAGGCGCAGATAAGCAAGTCGTTGCAGACAAAACCGTTAGCAATCCACCTAAAATCAAACGTTTCATTTGTGTTTCTCCTTATCTTTCCTGTATCAAGCGAATATCCGTATATCCGGAACGTTGTATTTGTTCCATCAAATCGGCCGCTTCTTCTCCGGTTGCAAATCCGCCAATACGGACACGATAAATTATACCGCTGTCCTTTTGAACTTCCTGAATGGCAATATGTCCGAAAGAAGACAACCTCTTTTGAACCGCCAAAGCATTTTCTTTACTGGAAAAAGCACCTGCTTGAATATAATAATTTCCGCCCGTTGAAGCAGGAACAGCATTTTTCTTCGGTGAATACAGAGTATCACGCGAAACTCTTTCCGGTTCTTTTTCAATAACGACTTCTTCTTCCACTGAAACAGTATCCGGTGCCAAAACAATAGGTTCTGAAAATTCAGGCAATGTTTGTGCTTCCGTTATCGGGGCGCCATCAACCAATTTTCCGCCATTATCCAAGATGCTTTTCTTTAATGCTTTACTTTCATCTTCCATTATTTCAACACGAACTTTCGCCGTTCCGGCATCGATAAAGTCCAACTGTTCAGCGGCGGCTTTTGATAAATCAATAATTCGGTTATTGACAAACGGACCGCGGTCATTGACACGCACAATAACCGATTTTCCGTTATCCAAGTTTGTGACCTTTGCAATAGAAGGTAAAGGTAATGTTCTGTGTGCGGCGGATAATTCGTTCATATCATATTTTTCGCCATTTGCGGTTATGCCGTTATGGAAATCATACCCGTACCATGAAGCAATACCGACTTCTTTGTATTTATAATTTTCTTCCGGACGATACCAAATGTTATTGATTTGGTACGGTTCCCCAATCTTATAAACACCGTTCTTATCGTTCGAAACATAATCTTTTCCGTTAGAACGGAGTAACAAACCATTATCCGTGCAACCCATAACAAAAACTGAAAAAATCATACATAATAAAATCTTTTTTTTCATTTCTTTTTCCTCATCTTTGTTCTACATTACTTTTACTACTTTTTTTCGAAAATTCAAGTAATTCTTTTGATAAAAAACCATCGGCCGGCAACTTGTGCGATTTTTGGTACTTTTTCACGGCGTTTCTTGTTCCCGAGCCCAATACACCATCAACATTTCCATCGTAAAAATTTTCTTTTTTCAAAACTTCTTGCATTGATTTGACGTCATCGCGGGACAAACCCGGTAAAACCTTCATATTTTTAACGTCCAGAGTGGATCGTTTGTTGATTTTATCAGCCAATACGCCGACCGCCAAAGCATAAAAATCCGAACGGTTCCAACGTTTAATGACATCAAAGTTTTTATAAACCAAAAATGCGGGACCGTTTTTTCCTTCCGGTAAAATCAATTCGGCTTTGATTGACAAATCTTTTTCATTGTAAGTGCGACCATCCGCCCTTTTTATTCCCCATTTCACCCAATCGGAAAGCGGGTGCTTTTCACCGGTTTTTGAATACAAGTCGCCGGATAAAATAACTTGTCGTCCCCAACTTTGAGCGCGAACCCAACCCATTTTATTCAAATAATTTCCGGCAGAAAAAACCGCATCATCGAAAGAATTTAAAATATCACGTTGTCCGTTACCGTCACCATCAACCGCATATTGATAAAAAGTTGTCGGCATAAATTGGAAATGCCCATAAGCACCGGCCCAAGAACCTGTCGGAACGCCGACTTTTTCTTCTTGCATAATTTTAAGCAATGTAATCAACTGTTCCGAAAAAAATGCCGAACGCCGTTCATCAAACGACAAGGTGGATAAAGAATTCAAAATATCCACGGATCCTTTTACTGTACCGAAATTTGTTTCAATTCCCCAAAAAGCAACCAAATAATGCGCCGGAATGCCGTATTTTTGTTCGACTTTTTCCAACAATGTTGCGTGTTTTTGCAACATTTCCCTGCCCTTTTTAATGCGGTCATCGGATATAACTCGTTGCATATATTTTCCAAAAGAACAGGTAAATTCGGGTTGCGCCCTGTCCGATTCAATTACGGAAGGTAAATAAACCGCCTTGACAAAATAACGATCCAAAATTTCTTTGGAAATATTTTGCTTTTGCGCTTGCTTATAAAAGTTCGATTTCCAAGCATTAAAATCGGTTGCACCCCATGCGTTAAAAGCACAGGAAAAAGCGCATAACAAAACAATCAAACGACTCATTTTTTTCATGGTTTTTACTTTACCCGATTATCGGATAAAAAGCAAAAGAAAAAAGTTTTTATTTTTTTACTTGCTTTTTATTTTTTTTCGTATATGATGAAATAGTTTTCGCAAGGATGGGTGGCAGAGTGGTCGATTGCGGCGGTCTTGAAAACCGTTGAGGGGAGACCCTCCGGGAGTTCGAATCTCTCCCCATCCGCCAAAACAAAGCCCTTCGGGGCTTTTTTTAATGTTCAAGGGCTTTTGACAGATGACAATATCAAAAACAAATGTGATGCGGGTTTTGGAAAGTGCGGGCATTCCCTTTACTGCATATAACTATGACGCAAACTTGGGAATTGATGCGCGTTCGGTTGCAAAGCAGTTAAATAAAATGCCGGAGCAAGTATTCAAAACGCTTGTAACGCAATCGCCAACGCAAACGCATTCATTTGAACATTTTGTTTTTGTTATCCCCGCGGCTAATGAACTTGATTTAAAGAAAGCTGCCCTTGCCGCTAAGGTCAAAAATTTGGAAATGTTGCCTATGAAAAATTTATTGC
>JAGBRF010000039.1 GCA_017632555.1 Alphaproteobacteria bacterium
AATTCCTTGACAGCATGGAAAATAGAAATAAAATCACAGATAGTTTTTATGTGAAAAGGAAACAGCCATGAATTTGATTAAACGCACAAAACAATGGATACAATCCGGCAGAATAATGATGGAAATGCTGGGCGTTTTGGCGCTAATCGGTTTGTTGACTTTGGGATTTATCTTTTATCAAAAAGCTTTATTGGCCGACCGCGTCAATCGATTGATGGAAGACGCACGCTTGGCGGGTTTGGTCGTGTTGGACGGTGTCTATAAAAAATTGACGGTGAACGAAGAATTATCGTTAAAGGGGCAATTTGAACAACAAACCCCTTATAACTTTTCTGCGTATTTGGAAGGCGAAGAATTAAAGACATTTGTTGTGTTGGCGGACGGCGTTCCGTATGATGTTTGTCGGGAAGTGCAAGACCGTCACCCGCAGTGGGCGGAAGAAATCATTGCCAATAAATTGCAAAACCAATGCTTTGCCGAAATGGATAACATTGTCGGCTTTTTCTATAATGACGAGCTGACAAACAATATGGATTCTTGCAAAGTGGATGCCGATTGTGGTGAATGTGGTGAATGCAAAAATCATCTTTGTTCACGTGGAATTAAAAATCAATCAGGGGAGTGTAAAAGTTGTGATATTTCTTCGCCATGGTCTTCATGGATAATTGGTGACGTAGGTGAAGAAGAATGTCATAAATGTAAAAACAGAATATATGATCATCGTCATGGTGGACGTTGTCTTGCAAATTTGGGCACAGGTAACAGTGGCGGCTATTGGTATGGGCCATCAAGAGAAGAGTGCGAAAAATTTCCTAAACATTATTTTGCATCATATTCAGAAGATTGTTTTTATTGTGAGGGAACATTCAATCGAGCAACGGGTGTATGTGAAACAAGCACTTGTACAAAAAATCCTTTTACTTCAGCAGTTTTTGGATTGGATGAATCCACTTGTATCACCCAATGTGGTGGAACTTTTAGAAGTTTTCCAATGGATGGGGGTATAGTCAATGTATGTTACATACCATAAATTTGATGATTGCTTTAAATGACAGAAAAAAACACTTGATTTTTGATAATTATGCGTTAAACTGTACGCATTATGACAGATTTATTTGATAACAAAAACGAAGTGAAAACAGACTATTCCGCACGCGATATCGAAGTGTTGGAAGGGTTGGAACCTGTTCGCCGCCGTCCCGGTATGTATATCGGTGGTATAGATGAACGTGCTTATCATCATTTGGCGGCTGAAATTATAGATAACTCTATGGACGAAGCCGTTGCCGGTTATGCTTCCGTTATTACGGTTGAATTGTTGGCGGACGGTAAAATTTCCGTATCTGATAACGGACGCGGTATTCCGGTTGATCCGCACCCGAAATATCCCGATAAATCCGCTTTGGAAGTTATTACAACAATGTTGCATTCCGGTGGTAAATTCGGCGGTAAAGCTTATGCCGTTTCCGGTGGTTTGCACGGTGTCGGTTTGTCCGTTGTAAATGCTTTGTCGTCTGAAATGACGGTTGATGTGGCGCGTGATAAAAAATTGTGGCGTCAATCATATTGTCGCGGTGTTCCTTTGGCGCCGGTTTCTTGTGTCGGTCCTGTTTCCAACAGACGCGGAACGACAGTCACATTTATGCCGGATACGGAAATTTTCGGCGATACAACACGCTTTAAGCCCGCCACAATTTATAAAATGGTTAAAACAAAAGCGTTCTTGTTCCGTGGTGTTGAATTGCGCTTTATTTGTGCGCCCGAATTGATATTGGAAGGGGATACTACCCCAACGGAAATTACTTTGAAATATCCGAACGGGATTGAAGATTATTTAAAGACTTTGACCGAAAAAACATCTTTGTTGACACCCCGTTATTTTACGGGCAGAGCCGATTTGGCGGAAGATAAAGGTCATGTCGAATGGGCATTGGTTTGGCCGGATTTTGCGCCTGATGCTTTCCAATATTCATATTGTAATACAATTCCGACACCGCAAGGTGGGACTCATGAAACGGGTTTGCGTGCCGGTTTGACCAAAAGTTTACGTGCTTATGCGGAAATGGTCGGTTGTAAAAAAGCGGGCGAAATTACCGCCGATGATATTGTCGGAACAGCGGACGTGATGTTGTCTTTATTCTTGAAAGACCCTCAATTTCAAGGACAAACAAAAGAAAAATTGGCTTCTCCGGAAGCGGCGCGTTTGGTTGAAAATGCTGTTAAAGATCCGTTTGACCATTGGTTGAGTGCTGATACCAAAATGGCAAATGTTTTGTTGGATTACATTTTGGAACGTGTCGAAGACAGAAAGCGTAAAAAGAAAAATCAAGAAGTGGCTCGTGCTTCTGCAACAAAGCGCTTGCGTTTGCCCGGTAAGTTGGCGGATTGTTCGCATAAACAAGCGGAAAATACCGAAAATTTCATTGTGGAAGGTGA
>JAGBRF010000040.1 GCA_017632555.1 Alphaproteobacteria bacterium
AAAATGCTATTTGTCGGGCGATTACCGGTAAAAGTTTTGTATGGAACAAGCCAATCGGGAGTGCCTTCGGCTTTTACTTCTTCTGCGGTTTTTCCTTTCATTAAAGCTTCCGGTTGAGCAATTGCATTTGAAAGCAAAATGTTTTGAACGGAACTAACCAATCGGGTGTGCCTTCTGCTTTGACTTGATCGGCGGTTTTACCTTTCATCAACGCTTCCGGTTGAGCAATTGCATTTGAAAGCAACATATTTTGATGTTCGCCCGTTTCATTGAATGAAAAAATCGGCGTGATGAAATCGCAAGGGATTAAATGATTTCCTTGATGAATCAGTTGATAAAAAGAATGTTGTCCGTTTGTGCCGGGTTCTCCGAATAATACGGGACCGGTCGGATAATCGATGACATTTCCGTCTTTATCAACACTTTTGCCGTTGCTTTCCATATCCAACTGTTGCAAATAAGCCGGCAATCTGTGTAAGTATTGGTAATAAGGCAAAACGGCATACGTTTCTGCTTTATAGAAAACATGATACCAAATGCCCAACAATCCCATAATCATCGGAATGTTTTTATCCATAGGCGCAGTTTTGAAATGCGTATCCATTTCAAATGCACCTTCCAACATTTCAATAAAGTTGTCATAGCCGACTGCCAACATAATGGAAAGTCCGATAGCCGACCACATGGAATAACGACCACCGACAAAATTCCAAAATTCAAACATATTTTTCGGGTCAATGCCGAACTTTTTGACTTCTTCCGTGTTGGTGGAAAGTGCAA
The DNA here is from genome assembly GCA_017632555.1 of Alphaproteobacteria bacterium. The sequence continues at coordinate 781 of JAGBRF010000040.1, forward strand.
CAAAGTGAGAAGAAACCGCTTTTTCGCCCAATGCTTTTACTAACCAATTACGTGCGGTTGTGGCGTTGGTCATTGTTTCCAAAGTCGTGAACGTTTTTGATGCCACCAAAAACAAAGTTGTTTCGGGGTCGCATTTGTTCAACGCTTCTACAATGGCCGTGCCGTCAATGTTCGACACAAAATAAAAATCAAGAGTGGGGATTTTGAATTTTTTTAATGTTTCAACAGCCATCAAAGGTCCTAAATCACTGCCCCCGATACCGATATTGACAATGCTGCGAATTTTTTTGCCGGTAGCCCCCGTCCATTCACCCGAACGGACTTTATCCGAAAAATCGTGCATTTTATCCAAAACGGCATTGACTTCGGGCATAACGTCTTTATCATCAACGTAAATCGGCGTATTGGCACGATTACGCAAAGCAATATGCAAAACGGTACGATCTTCCGTAAAGTTGATGCGTTTGCCGGCAAACATTTCATTACGTTTTTCTTCTACATGACATTCCTTTGCCAAATCAAAAAGCAAAGGCATAGTTTCATCGGTAATGCGGTTTTTGGAATAATCCAAAAGGAAATCGTCCAATGTTAAAGTATATTTATTGGCGCGTCCCAAATCCGATGCAAACAAATCACGCATATGTATGTTTTTTGTTTTATCAAAATGGGTTTGCAAAGCTTTAAAGCTTTTTAAATCAGTCAGCATAATATTATAATCCTTTATTTTTTCTCGGCTTCTTTTGCATCATCTTTTGGTGGACGTAATGTGTAATCCGGTGGCAAAGTCAAATCTTTGCGTTGTGAAACTTGAGTTTCATCCGGTGCGCGAAAGATGGTGCTTTTTGCCGTGCAGGCAGTCAAAGAGCAAACAACCAATCCCAATAATAAAAGTTTTTTCATTTCTTTTTCTCCTTATTCAAAACCATACGAAAGAGCAATAAAACAACGCCGATACAAATGCAACTGTCGGCAACATTAAACGCCGGCCAATGATATCCGAAAGCGTGGAAATCCAAAAAATCAACAACCGCTTCAAAGCGAATGCGGTCAATGATATTGCCGATTGCTCCGCCTAAAACCAAAGACAAACAAGCACGTGTAAAGACATCCTTTTCCGTAATTATAAAATAGATAATAAAAGCGCAAATAACAAACGCAACCGCCGTTAAAATCCACGGGCCCGCATTTGAAAACATGGAAAAACTGATGCCTGTATTCATGGCAAAAACGATATTGAAAAACGGTGTAACTTCGATGGCTTCACCCCTTGAAAGCGTGTCCAAAATCAAAGCTTTTGAACCAAAATCAAACAAAACAGCCAATACGACAATTAAAAAATAAACAAACATAATAAACTCCTTTCCCATATCTATAATCAAAAGTTGGGAAAAAGTAAAGAAAAGTTTTTAAAAATCTGTTGCATTTATATTCGAAACGGGGTAAGTTATGAAAAAAAAGAAAGGTTGACCAGATGAATATATTTACGATTTTGAAATCAGAAATTAAAAACACTGTCGAAAATTTGTTTAAGCAAGGCAAGATTACCGCTTTGCCGAATATGGATAAAATAACGGCTGAACCGCCACGTGATGCGGCTCACGGTGATGTTGCGACCAACGTTGCAATGGTTTGTTGCGGGCAAGTCGGGTTAAAACCGCGTGACTTTGCAACTTTGATTGCTGATGAATTGGCAAAATCGGATATTATCGAAAATGTGGAAGTAGCCGGTCCCGGATTTATCAACTTAAAGCTTTCCAATGCTTTTTGGTATAAACAACTTTTGACCATATTGAATGAAAAAGAAAATTACGGTTCTTCCGATATGGGTAAGGGCGAAAAAGTCAATATGGAGTTTTGTTCAGCGAATCCGACAGGGCCTTTGCATGTCGGACACATCAGAAGCACGATTTTCGGTGATTGCATAGCCGGTTTGTTGCAAAAAGCCGGTTTTGACGTAACACGTGAATACTATATCAATGATGCCGGCGCTCAAATGGATAAGTTGGCAAAATCCGCTTATTTGCGTTATCGTGAAGCTTTGGGTGAAGATATCGGTGAGATTCCGGCCGGTTATTACCCGGGTGAGTATTTAAAAGATGTTGCAAAAGTAATCGTTGAAAAAGATGGTGACAAATGGATGAATGTTGATGAAGCTGAGTGCCATTTATATTTCAGAGAGCTGGCTGGTAAAATTATTTTGGATGAAATTAAAAAAGATTTGAAAGCGGCCGGGGTTCATGATTTTGATGTGTTTACTTCTGAGTTAGCTATTAAAAACTCCGGGGGTATAGAACGTGCTTTGGATGTTTTAAAGGCTCAAGATTTGGTTTATACAGGTATTCCGGAAAAACCGAAAAGCGCAAAAGCTATGGAAGATTGGGAACCAAAAGAAATGTTGTTGTTTCGTTCGACAAAATTTGGTGATGAAACAGACAGACCTTTAGCAAGAGCTGATGGAACATATACTTATTTTATGCCGGATATTGCTTACCAATATAACAAATTTCAACGTGGCTTCAAACGGTTGATAATGACTTTAGGTGCAGATCATGGTGGGTATGTGAAACGTTTAACTTCTGCTGTCAGTGCTGTAACCCAAGGTCAAGCAACATTGGAAATGCCACTTGTTCAAATGGTCAGTTTTTCAAAAGATGGTCAACCTTTTAAAATGTCAAAAAGAAACGGGACAATCGTTCTGGTTCGCGATTTATTGGAAGAAGTGGATAAAGATGTACTTCGTTTCTTTATGATGACCAGAAAGAATGATTCTCAATTGGAGTTTGATTTGGTAAAAGTTAAAGAACAGTCCAAAGACAATCCTGTTTTCTATGTCCAATATGCGCATGCACGTGCTTATTCTGTGTTCCGTCATGCAAAAGAAATGTTTGGCGAAAAAGTTTTGGATGATTTGCAAAAAGCCGATTTAAGTTTGTTGAAAGACGAATCGGAAATTGCTTTAATTCGTTTGTTAGCCGAATTCCCGCGTCAAGTCGAAACGGCCGCTGCGGTTGTTGAACCTCATCGTATAGCATATTATTTATATGATTTGGCATCCGGCTTCCATGCTTTGTGGAATAAGGGCAGAGATGATGTCCAAATGCGTTTCTTGGATGAAAACAATCCCGAATTATCAAAGGCACGTTTGGCTTTGATACAGGCTGTTTGTTTTGTGATTGCGTCCGGTTTGGCAATTTTTGGTGTAAAACCCGTAAAGGAGATGTAAAATGGAAACTTTTGATGATGAAGAAAAGAAAATCCCCGATTTTTTTGAAACAAGGGCTCAAGTACGTTCTGATGCAGATGAAGACACTGCACCGGAAGAAGAAACAATTAAAGTGCCTAACTTGATGACCCCTGCGGATAATGGTGATGAATTGTCCATAGATGAAGTTCCGTATGATTTCAGAGCTGAATATAAAGAACGTATAGGGGAAGCTTTGAATGATGAAGATGAAAAAATAGAAAAAGGATTTTTCTCTGTTCGTTTGAATGCAATTGGTATCGGTATAATAATCGGTGTTTTAATTGCTTTAATCGGCAGTGTGTTTTTGTTCGGGTCTTCCGATGACGAAGATTCCGCTGAACCGATTGTTGTAGAAGGCAGTAAACGTCCCGTAAAAAGTCGTCCGTCCAATCCGGGTGGAATGAACATTCCGGACCAAGATAAAACGATTTATAAACGGATGCGTACCAATGCTGTGGATACAAAAGTTGAACGTTTTGTTGTTGCTGATGAAGAACCTGTCCGTCCGCAAGTTCCGACACGTGAAGGTGAAGTGTTGGGTAAACCACGCACTGCACCGATAAATGCGGAAGAAATGGAATTGGAAGTTTTGTCTGTTCAAGAAAATGCTGTTCAAGCCCCTGTTGCAAAATCGGCTCCTGTAAAGGTTCAAGCACCGGCTCCTGTGGCCGCTGAAAAAGCACCGGCTGTTCAAGTTGCGGAAACGAAAAAGGCCGTTGCGCCGGCTAAAACAGAACCGGCAAAGACTGAACCTGTAAAGGCAGCGCCAAAGGCAGATAAAAAATTGGCCGATAATACATGGCATGTTCAGTTGATTTCTTTACCATCAAAGGCGGGTGCCGAAAAAATTTGGCCGAAGATTTTGAAAGAACATTCCACATTGCTTTCCGGTTTGCCACATGATGTTGTGGAAGCTCAAATAAAAGGAAAGGGTACTTTCTATCGTTTACGGGTCGGTTCTTTCAAGGATCGTAAAGATGCCCAAAATTTGTGCGATAAATTAAAAGCACGTAAGCAAGATTGTACATTGACGAAATAATGAAGGATATGCGCGCCGTTATTTTCGGATGTTCCGGTCCGGTATTATTACCGCAAGAAGCTGACTTTTTCAAAAAAGTCAATCCGTTGGGTTTTATTTTGTTTGCCCGAAACATCGAAAATCCGCAACAATTAAAAAAGTTGACGACCGATTTACGTGCGTGTGTCGGTCGTGAAGATACACCGATTTTAATTGACCAAGAAGGTGGGCGTGTGCAACGTATGCGTGCTCCGCATTGGACAGAATTACCGCCGGCAAACACCTATGGAATATTGTATGACGAAGGTAAAACGGATTTGGCTTTTGACGGTGTAAAAAATCACGCAAAAACATTGGTGCATATTTTAAGCGATGTTGGTATCAATGTCGATTGTTGGCCATGTATGGATGTAGCGACACCGCAAGTCAGCCCCGTATTGGGTAATCGTTTATTTTCGGAAAAACCGAGCACGGTTATAACTTTGGCGTCAATGGCCGTTGATGAAATGTTAAAGGGTGGAATAATGCCGGTTGTAAAGCATTTGCCGGGATATGGTCGGGCGACCGTTGATCCGCATAAAAGCCTGCCGGTTGTGGACGCTTCGTTAAAGGATTTGGAACAAGATTTTGCGCCGTTTCGTTCTGTTCAAAAGCCAGTTTGGGGAATGACAGCGCACGTGCTGTATACAGCATTGGATGATAAAAATCCGGCAACTGTTTCCAAAAAAGTGATTGACTTTATCCGCAATAATATCGGGTTTAACGGTTTTTTAGTGACGGATGATATTTCTATGGGTGCTTTGGGTGATGATATATGCGCATCAGCAAAAGATTGTTTGAATGCGGGTTGTGATGCGGTGTTGCATTGTAACGGACATTTGGATGAAATGGAAGAATTGGCAAGGATTATTCCGCCACTGACAACTGATGCTTTAAGGCGGTATCGCACAGCGCAGGAGCTTTTGTAAATGACAGAAAAATTATGGGAACTTTCAACATTTATCATTCCGTTGTTCATGGCAATTATTTTGCATGAAATAGCGCACGGTTGGGTCGCCTATAAATTGGGTGATGATACGGCAAAAAGAGCAGGGCGATTGACTTTAAATCCCATTCCTCATATAGATCCGATCGGATCAATTTTGGTTCCTGCTGTGTTGTTTTTTTCAAATACAGGATTGATGTTCGGTTGGGCAAGGCCCGTTCCCGTTCGTTTTTCAAGATTAAAGGACCAGAAACGTGATATGGGTTTGGTTGCTTTGGCCGGTCCGTTGGCAAATTTTTTGTTAGCGATTATAACATTCTTTGTTTTTAAAGGTATCATGCAATTTGACCAAAGTAATTTGTTGGTAAAGTGGTTTTTTGACAGTTTAAGGGTGTTTTTTATGATAAATATTGCTTTGTGTGCCTTTAATTTGTTCCCTATATTGCCATTGGACGGCGGACGAATTTTGGTTTCGATTTTACCGGAAAAGTTATCAAACGAATATGCCGAAACAGAAAAATACGGATTTTATATTCTGATGATTTTATTATTTTTGTTGCCAATGATGGGAATAGATGTTATACATTCATATATGAAATGGATGGCAACAGGATTAATTGAATTAATCGATGTTTTTTTATAGGGAGATAAAAATGGAATACTCTGAATTTGTTTTAATAGCATTTGTTTTGTTGATTGTGTTTTTCGGTTTTCAAGTTTCAAAATTAAAGGCTTTGTTGGGACAAAGAAAGAACGATACACAAAGTTCCGTAAAGACGGTTATCAGTGCATCTGAACCCGCAGTTGCACCAAAGCCGGTAAAGGTTCCCCGGAAGAAAACAACGGCCAAAAAGCCCGTTAAAACGTCACGCAAGGGCGCAACTTCAAAGACGGTAAAAGCGCCGGTCAAAAAGCCGGTTAAAAAAGCCGTGGCAAAAAAGAAAACGACAAAGAAATAATTTTAATTAAGAATACTATCTAAGGTTGATGAATATTCTTCTCCGTACTTGGTCAGGACTTTCTTTATCTTTTCTTCACTCATTGCTTTTTTTACATTGTTTTTATCATAAGAGTAGCCTGAAAAATCCTTACCGTTTTTAATGGTGATTTTATATTTTGGTTTTCCGTTTTTACGATAAATGGTTGTCTGTCCATCAAGTCCATTATTCTTTCTTGTCGATTCCAATTTTAGTTCGCCGGTTTCATAGTAGAACTTTAAACCACCTTCCAGATTATCAGCTATACTTCCTTCAATAAGCGCAAATAAGGATCCGTTTTTGAAAAAAACTTTTTGAGAAACAATCTTACCGTTTTGATATTCGGTATCCTCTTGCAACTTTCCGTCTTCATAATACATTTTTGAAATACCGTCCGGTATGCCATCTTTATAGTTTATTTCCCATGCCAAATTCCCGTTTTCATGACGCATTTGTTGTATGCCATCTTTTTTGCCGTTTTTATAATTGTATTCGTTAATTCTGACAGAACCGTCCCTTGAATTTACAATCACTTTGCCGGTTATCGGATTACCGGATAAGTCGCATTTCAGTTCGGAAGTTTGTTCGCAATTCTTTGTTTCTTTCCAATCATAATCCTTTGCATTTGCCGTAAAGGAAACAAAAGCCAATACACATAAAAATAATAAACTTTTTTTCATAATTTCACCTTCTGTTACTTAAAGCGGGTATTTTTCATAATATTTGTTCAGATCGACAATATCTTTTTTTGTCATATTCTTTTTTTCGCCGAAATCATCATAATCATAGCCGGAAACGACTTTTCCGTTTTTCCAATTTTCCACGGCTTCTTCGTTGCCGTCTTCATCAAGCCATTTCACAGTTCCGTCCGGTTTGTCATTTTGGAAGTTTATTTCGGCATACAACTTTCCGTTGGGATGATAAGTTTTCCAAATGCCTTCTTTTTTTCCGTCCACCATTTCTCCTTCATTCATTAAAGAGCCATCGTTGAAATACGCTTTGACCGGTCCGTTCAGTTTGTTGTTTTTATAGATTACTTCAGCGGCCAATTGTTCGTTGTCAAGATAATAAGCTTTTGCAATACCGTCTTTTTGGCCATCTTTATAATTTTTTTCATCAGCCAAAACGCCGTCTTTGTATGATTTTACCAATCCGGTTATGGTGTTGCCGGATAAATCACAAAGCAATTCTTTGTCTTTTTCACAAGCTTGTGTTTCTTCTTTTTTGTATTCCGTTGCATTTGCCAAGGCAGATACGATCAATAATCCGCATAAGAACAATAAACTTTTTTTCATCTGTTGCCTCCGTTTATTTACCGATTAAAATACAAACATCACTTTCATGAGGTGCGTCAGTTTTTAACTTTCCGTTTTCATCATAGAATTTGACCGGTCCGTCTTCTTTGCCATCTTTGCAAACGGCTTCTTTTTCCAAATTGCCGTTTTCGTGATACCACTTCCAAACGCCGTCTTTTTTGCCGTCTTTATAGTTTCCTTCGGCACGTTTGTTTTTGTTGGCATAAAAGCCCAAAGAAATACCTTCGCGTTTTCCGTTTTTGAAGTTTCTTTCGAAATCCAAGTTGCCGTTTTCGTGGTATCCCAAAACAACACCTTCTTCTTTGTCATTGACAAATGTTGCTTTGCCTTGTATTTTGCCACTTTCATAATACCAAGTATTCGGTCCTTCCAATTTCCCGTTTTTATAAATGGCTTCTTCTTTTAAGTTGCCGTTATCATAGTACCACTTGACCGTCCCGTCTTCCTTGCCGTCCTTATAGGTCACTTCTTTTTTTAACTGACCGTTTTCATGGTACCATTTTGTAAGCCCGTCTTCGCGGCGGTTTTTATAATTTGTTTCGGTTTTTAAATTACCGTTCTCATACCACCATTTTGCTAAAGCGTTTTGTTTCCCGTCTTTATAGTTTACTTCTGCTTTTTATTTTCCGTCTTCTTAATACCACTTTACGACTCCATCTGGCCGATCATCTTTGGCTGATCCTTCCATTTCCAAGTTGCCGTTTTCGTAATACCATTTTGCCGGTCCGTCTTCCTTGTCTTGCTTATAACTGACTTCTTTTTTTAATTTTCCGTCTGGATAATAAGCCTTTGAAATGCCTTCTTCTTTTCCGTTTACGTAATTTGTTTCAGCTTGCAATTTGCCGTCTTCATAATACCATTTCCAAAGTCCGTCACGTTCGTCACCTTTATAATTTCCTTCGGCACCCAATACGCCGTTTTCATAATAATCTTTTGCTAAACCATCGGCACGACCGTCTTTGAAAGTGGCTTCGGATTTTAATTTGCCGTCTTCAAAGTAAGATTTTAATGTTCCGTTTATCGGTGTGTCATTTGAATCGCAAATAACACCGGCTTGTGTTTTGCATTCTTGCACTTCCGATTCTTTGTATTCTTGCGCATTTGCCGTAAAGGAAACGAAAGCCAATACACATAAAAATAAAGATAAATTTTTCATAGCTACCCCCGCATTTCAATTAAAATATAGTTCAAGCTTAAAGCCTAATCGGGGTTCTGTCAAACGATATTTTATTCTTCGGCTTCGGGAATAACCGTTTGTGGTGTTTCGTCCGTTTCGATTTTATAAACGCCGGAAAGCCATCTGTTCAAATCAACGTCAGCGCAACGTTTTGAACAAAAGGGGCGATAATTGAAATCACTTGTTTTTCCGCAAATGGGACATTTGGAATTGATTTTGGGAATGTTGTTTTCTTCACTCATTATTTATACTCGATTTTATATGTTGTTATTTGTGGGTCGGCAAACAAAGGAATTTTGTCGCCTGTTTTAGCTTCGACTTGTTGCCACGTTTTTTGAAGCAATGTCGTTAAATGTCCGTAAAGTTTCAAAGAAACGTTCACTTTTTTTATGCGTGTCGGTTCCTTTAATATTTCATCAAATAAACGATAGGCAAGGGTAGTCAATGTTCTTGAAGTGTCATCTGTTCCCGAACGCATCCTTTGACGGCGCAATTCAACGTTTCCCATAGGGGAAACACCCATCAACCGATAAGGAACGGGGCTTTTGCACAACTCACGGGACATAATGTTTTTCAATGCGGAAACTTCGTTTTTCGTTTTTTGTCCGATGAAGTCAATCAATATATTGCCGGACATATTGCGTTTGATGATTTCCTTTGCAATTAAAACAGCCGCCTGCGTGTTTAATTCCTGAAATGTTTGGGTGCTGGTGTGACTGTCAACATCAATGCTGTAAAAAGCATGCGTTCTTTCGAAAATCAGTTGAGCCCCATTGGCAAAGGGAACATACATTTCCGATGCTTGTAAAATAAAGTCGTCAAATTCTTCCCGCCAATCAATTTGCGTGTAGTTTTCGGGATTGGATATGCCGGCCAAAATATCGCCTTTTTGAACCAAGCCCAAAGGTGTTTTGGGTTGCATGGCGTTTCCGTGTCTTTTGGCCTGCGGTATTTTACCCAACCGGGCTTCTTTTGAAATGATAACGGTATATTTTTGTCCGACTTCGATGGGGTGTTTTGATTCCAAATAAACGCTTCTGGAATTATCAATTTGTGCGAAAAACCCTTTTTGTTCTTGCATTTTTCCGGTAATTTGAGCAACGTAAGTATCGCCCAAGTTGATGTCTTCTGCTCGAACGGTATAAAAAGTGAACGGTTGTTTATCTTCGTCCAATAAAACAACCGTTACTTCCGATAAAAAAGATTTAATCGCATAAAACATTATTCGTCTGCGTGTGTTTTTTCCAAACGTTCATGACGTTCCTGAGCTTCAACAGTCATTGTTGTGACAGGACGTGCTTCCAAACGTTCCAAACCGATCGGATCGCCGGTTTCTTCGCAGTAACCATAAGTGCCGTCTTCAATTCTTTCCAAAGCTTGATTGATTTTCTTAATCAATTTACGCATTCTGTCACGCGTACGCAATTCCAAAGCTTTTTCGGTTTCATTGGACGCACGGTCATTCAAGTCCGGCTCGTTCAGTCCGCCTTCTTTCAAATCTTCGATAGTCACGCCTGATTCTTTCAAAAGGTCTTCCTTCCAAGAAACCAATTTTTGACGGAAATATTCCAATTGCATTGGGCACATATATTCTTCGTCTTTTGATGGTTTGTAGTCAGGTGGTAAAATAACGTTTGGCATATTCGTTCTCCTTATTTATTGATTACCGATATCCCCTTTAATTAAACAAATTTCCGTCAAAAGTCAAGTAAAATTTATTTAAAAGGGAAAATCCCTTCAAATAGCTTGATTTTTAAGCCGTTTTGTGATATAATAAAAGCTGATTTTACAAAAAAAAGGATAGATAAAATGTCAGATGATTCATCAATGCAAAAGATATTAAAGGAAAAAATTACAAAAAGATTGGAAAGCCTGAACGTTCCAAAAGGTGATGGCTTGTTGCCCGAAAAAATATTGAAAATGCACAATCAATTTGTGGAAATGGGTGTGGATTCAAAGGAAGCTTTGAACGGATTACTTTCTTTTTTGGATTTGAAAAACGAAAAAACAAATCCTCATCGGGAAAAGATTATTTCTATTTTGCATGAAAGCAGACTGACAGATAACGTAAGATCCAACTTTTTTGATGTAAAAGGCAAGATTCAAAAATGGACCAATACTTTGTCCCAATACGGTTTGGATCAAAATAAAGTCCTTACTTTAATGTTAAAAACGCCGGATCTTTTGTTCTTGGGCGGTGAAAAATTTATCAAATGTATCAACCGAATAGATGAAGAATATACAAAGCAGGGTCTTTCCGGTAAGGATTTTTTGAATGTGTATATGAGTAATCCGGGTTTGACCGGATACAATGTAGAAACTTTGATTTCTAAAATAGAAACATTTTACCAAATGCTGAAGCCATACAATGTGACAAAGCAAGATTTGTTTGCCGGAATAAAAACGCAATCAAACATTTTGACAATAGATACAAAAGAATTTTCTAAAAAAGTCAAAATGATTTTGAATCACCACAGGTCAAAACTTTGGTATGTCGGTGGCAACAGCAATGAAACAGATGAAGATGCTTTGCGCAATATTTTACGTTCAAAACCGGTTGCTTTGAATTATAATATAAAGAATTTAAGAATGCGCCGTTTGTATTCTATTGCACGATATCCGGAAAAATTGAGAGCAAGCACGTATTTTAACACGAAAAAGGAATGCCAAAGAGTAATAGAAGAATATTTAGTCGCGCGTAATCGCCCCAGA
>JAGBRF010000041.1 GCA_017632555.1 Alphaproteobacteria bacterium
ATATACGTATCCGATAGATGAAGACTTTATGAGAGCCCTTGAATTCGGTATGGGACAAGCGTCCGGACATGCTTTGGGCGTGGATCGGTTGATAATGCTGATTACCGGTGCAGACGATATCCGCGATACGTGTTGGGTGCCGGTGTTGTAAAAAAAAGGCTTGGTATAAAACCCAAGCCCAAAATCTTAAAAATTCATTCTTGGCGGTAGGTTACGGATACGAATAAGGTATGGTTTTAAAATTTTATCACGGCTCATAATATGACCCAACAACCATACATTCAAAAAGTTTGCCAACTTTAAAGAAAGACGTCTTTTTTCTTCGATGGAAGGAGCAACATCAAATTGTTGGCGCATTTCAGAAACGTTGTGAATAAATACTTGATGAGAACGCATGTGATTTTCGATATCCGGAAATTGAACCCGTTCCATAATGTCTTCTTCGTGCGAAAAATGATTACGCGCATAGTCATAGCATTTTTCAAAGACTTTTTCAATCATCGGAAAATCATCAACTTGTGCAGCCAAATATGCTTGGTTGACAACGTCCAAAAAAGCTTTGTGTTCATCATCCAATGGTGGATAATCCAACTTCATACTATCGCGCCAATTAGCTAACGGCATTTGTTCTCTCCTTATCTTTAAACATTAAACAAGAAATGGACAACGTCCCCATCTTGCATAATATAATTTTTTCCTTCCGAACGCAATTTCCCTTGCTCTTTTGCGCCCACTTCACCATGGCACGCAACATAATCAGCATAAGAAATTACTTCCGCCCGAATGAAACCACGTTCAAAATCCGTATGAATAACGCCGGCCGCATTCGGAGCCAAAGCCCCTTTTTTCACCGTCCACGCATGAGCTTCTTTCGGCCCGCTTGTGAAAAATGTTAAAAGGTTTAGTAGATTATAACCCACTTTTATGATTCGATTCAAGCCCGTTTCTTCTAAATTTAAACTTTTTAAGAATTCTTTTTGTTCTTCCGGGTCTGTCAATTGAGCAACTTCTGATTCAATTTCGGCCGAAATGATAACGGTTTTTGCACCTTCTTTTTCAGCAAAATCAATAACTTGTTTTGAATAAGCGTTTCCGGTTGCGGCACTTTCTTCATCAACATTGCAAACATAAAGGACCGGTTTTGACGTCAATAAAAAAAGTGATTTTAAAATTTTTTCTTGCGCTTCATCGTCCATTTTAACGCTTCTGGCGGGCTTTCCTTCACGCAAAGCGTCCAAAACTTTTTGCATGACAGGAAAGATTTCTTTCGATTCGCGGTCATTTGCCCGTGCTTTTTTTTCAATCGGGATAATTCGTTTTTCCAAACTATCCAAATCAGCCAACATCAATTCGGTTTCAACCGTTTGAGCATCACGAACGGGGTCGATGGATCCTTCCACATGGGTAATGTCGTCATTTTCAAAACAACGCAAGACATGAATAATCGCATCGACTTCACGAATGTTGGCCAAAAACTGATTGCCCAATCCTTCGCCCTTGGAAGCGCCGCGTACCAATCCGGCAATATCCACAAATTCCAATTGTGTCGGAACAATTTTTTCCGCTTTGTCAATAGCGGCCAATTCGTCCAAACGAGCATCTGGAACGGCAACGCGTCCGACATTCGGTTCGATTGTGCAAAAAGGATAGTTTGCCGCCTGTGCAGAAGCGGTTTGTGTCAACGCATTAAACAAAGTTGACTTTCCGACATTCGGTAATCCGACAATACCACAATTAAATCCCATTTATTTTTTCTCCAATAATCGATGCAAAGGTTGTCCAACCTTTCAAAATTAGAATATCTATGTTTTGTGCTATCAAGTCAATAGCAAAATTTATTTTTTCTTTATCTGCTTTGTTAAAAGTTGATAAAACCCAGTTGATGACATCTTGCTTTTGAACCGGACGACCGACACCGATGCGAATGCGTACATAATTGTTTGTAATTTGGTTGTCGATACTTTTTAATCCGTTGTGACCGGCATTACCGCCACCGCATTTTGATTTTAATGCGCCGACATTCAAATCCATATCATCATGAATAACAATAACGTTTTCGGACGGTATTTTGTAAAATTTGACCAATTCGCCGACACAGTTGCCGGACAAATTCATATAAGTTTGGGGTTTTACCAATAAAACTTTTTCGCCGCCGATATTTCCTTCGGCGACCAATCCTTGAGCTTTCTTTTTAAAGTCGGAAAAAGAATAACGGCGGAATATTTCATCCGCCGCCATAAAACCAACGTTGTGGCGGGTTCCTTGATATTCCTTATCCGGATTGCCAAGCCCGACCACCAAAAACATTGCTTATTCCTTCTTTTCTTCCGCAGCAGCCGGAGCAGCAGCTTCCGTTGTCGTTTCAGCAGCCGGAGCAGCTTCTTCTACAACTTCTTCTTTTGCCGGTTCAGCGATTGTAACAACAGTTACTTCTTCGTCATGAACCAATTTAACGCCGGCAGGCAATTGGACGTCTTTGTTTGTCTTGACATCACCGATGTTCATGTCACCGATATCCAAGATCAATTTTTCCGGAATGTTATCCGGTGAGCAAGCAACTTCCAAAGCACGGTGAACGACATTCAATACACCGCCGTTCTTGATACCAGGAGCTGTTGCTTCATTTTCAAAGTGCAAAGGAATTTCCATTGTCAAGTGAGCATTCTTTGAAATACGCAAGAAGTCTGCGTGGATAGGACGATCTGTCAAACGATGGAATTGAACGTCTTGGCACAAAGTACGAATTTTTTCGCCATCAACATCAATTTCGAATTGGTGTGTCCAGAAACCCGGTTTATTTAATAAAGCAACAATTACTTTTTCTTCTACGCTAAACAAAACAGGTGCTTTTTTGTCGCCGTAAACAACTGCAGGGATAAAACCAGTGCGACGAACAGCACGGGAGGCCCCCTTACCAGCCTTTTCACGTTTAACGGCTTTAATTTCAATTATATTAGCCATTTTTATAATCCTTTATATTTATGTTAAAAAGCCCAACTCCTCCAGGGGTGGTGGAAGGCTTTACTTTCTCCACAGCGGAAAAAGCTGTATCCTTATATATCAAAATGAAAAAAATTGCAAGAATTATTTTAAATTTTTTGGAAAAGATTCAGAAACCGGGTGTTTGCGGTATAAAAAAATAATGTATTGAAAGAAAATAAAAAAATTTTTTTTGTTAAACTAAAATTAAGTATTGTCTTCTTAAAATAAAGCTGTTATGCTGTAAAAAATATAAAAATGAAAAGGAGTAAAAATGAAAAATATCTTAGTTTTTTCCGTGCTTGTTTTAGCGGCTTTTCTGATGGCTTGCGGGTCATTGTATGAAAAAGAACCGGTCGGAATTGGTATCGATTATTCCGAATTAAAGCGTTCACCATGCGCTTGTATGGAAGTCGAAATGTTGCCAGAATTACCGGAATGGTTTTCATAAACTAGAAGGGTAACTTTAACATGGCGTTTTTTCCAAAATCGGCTTCGCTGTCATCAAAGGTGCAGTCGTTGAAAGACGAAAGAACTTCCAAAAACACCGTTTCGGAAGAAAATTTACGAGAACGGCGATATTTTTGGACGGCACGCGCCTTTGCTATGGTTTTTGCGACCAGTTTGATTACAAATATCATCATGCTGATGAGTTTGTTTTCATTGGTGCCGTTGGTACGTGTTCAACCGTACGAATTGACTTTTTCGGATAAAAATGCCCAAACTGTTACCGTTCAACCTTTCAGGGTGGACGACAGACTGTTAAACAGTATTTCCGCTTCAATGGTGCGTCAATATGTAACGCTTCGCAAAACAATTACGCCTGATTCAGATGAAATGGCTTATCGTTGGGGAACAAACGGCCCCATTGATTTGTTATCAACGCCTAATACGTTCCAAGTTTTTGCCAATCAGGCCGGTAAGATATTGGACGCCGCCGTCAAATCACAAGTTACGCGTAACGTTGTTATCAAGTCCGCAATTCCCTATGTTTCGGAAGGAAAAGGCAAAGGGGAATATTGGATTGTTGATTACGATTTGATAACGATGTCGCCGCAAAATGCAACCGAAGAAATAGTGCCTTATGTTGCAACGGTTTATGTAACGTACGAGCCGTACGATAATCGATGGGAAAACAGGTTAAAAAATCCGATTGGTTTTAAAGTGGCTCAATTTGGTGATGAAACAAGGGAATCATACGATATGCGTGAAAGAGAAAAGGTGAAAAATAATAGGTAAAAAATAAGAATTTGTTAATAATTTCATTTTTATAATATTTTTAGCTAGACTTTTATGTCGATGTTAGTTTATATTGGTATTCAGGTGTTAATCAAGGAAAGAGTTCGAACATGTCAAAACAACTTAATATTAAAAAAATAGGGATAATGGCCACCGCGGGTGTCTTTGCATTTGCAATGTGTGTGGCTAATGCGCAACAAGTTGCTCCGGGGGATGTTGACGGTGCATTGATGAGTGATGCAATGGCACAGACAGCCGGCAGCTTTGATACGATGAATTTGAGTTATCTGTCATCGTTGGGTATGCAACAAAAAGCATGGAATGATCCTATGCAACACATGGGGGAAGGTCAAATCAAACCGGGTTATTCCCGTTACATTTGGTCACCTGATGTTGTTTTACCGTTGCGTTTGCGTGAAGGTATGATGACTTTAATCAACTTACCGACTTGGGAATTAATCGAAAAAGTTCACATCGGATCACCTGAATCTTTTGGCGGAGAAATTGCCGCACCGAACTCTTTATTGCTTTATGCAGATCCGACCTTCTTGGGCGTTGACAGTAACTTGATTATTTTCGGTCGTTCCGGAAACAGATATGTTTTCTATTTGCGCAGTGAAACTTATAATACAGACCGCATCACCAATGCGGTTGTTGACGTTATTGTCGGACCAAAATATACACCGGCCAGTGCAGGTGGTGCTTCTAACTTATCCGGTGGCGCTTCCGTGAATATGGGATCCATGGGCGGTGTCGGTTATGCCGGTGGTTCGGGGGCTCCGGGTTGGAGTGGCGCCGGCAGTTTAACACCGGGTGGCAGTCAATCACCAAATCCGGGCTTGAATACAGCAACAAACGGTCCGAAAAATTGGTTGGAATCAATTCCTGTCGATCCGGAAAAGTTCCGTTTCGATATCGATGTTTTTATTCCAAATCCAAGCGATATAGAATTGGCACCGGAACGTGTGTGGCGTGATGAAATTTTCACATACATCGATTTCGGTAAAAAAGCTTTGACAATGACACAACGTCCTGTTGTCAATTTGATTGTTCAAGATTCCGAAGTTCCTGTCGGTTCCAGAACAAAAGGCGAGCACAGTCGTTTGTTGGTTGTGGAAGGTATCGGTGATATGGTTTTGCGTAACGGACAAAGAATTGTTTGTTTAAAAATGCGCCGTGATCCTGCAACAGGATTGGACAATACGGATTATTCTTGGTCAGATCAAAACAATTGGTATGCTCCTCAACCATCCAACCAATCCGATGAAATGGGATATGGTGCCGGTAATGGTATGGGTATGATGGGTGCCGATGGTATGGATATGTACGGTCAAGGTGGAAATCCGTATATGGTTCAAGGAATGGCTCCGATACCGGAAGGTGTCCGTCAATCCGCATCTGCTTCACAAGGAATTGTCGATGTCATGTCCAACATGCCTTGCGACAGTGAAAAATCAAAATTACCGACAGCTGATGTCGATAACATCGCTATCGAATTGGGACAAGGTTCCGATGTCGTTACTTTGGAAAATATGTGGGAAAACATTCGTTCAAAGAATCAAAACTTGTTAAAAGGATACAACCCGTATTATTCAATCGATACAGCGGCCGAAGGTGGCGTTCCTGAATTATTCAGATTGCGTGTCGGTCCGATGAAAGATATCAAAACAGGTGACGAAATTTGTGCGAAATTATCGAAGAAAGGAATTTCCTGCTCTGTAATCAGAACACAATAGGTTTTAAGGTAGGTTGTTGATTTTGCCCTTTGAGATGACTTCATTGATAAGGGCAAAATTTCGAAATAGAATGTTGGACAACGAAAGATGGGTTTTAAAATGGCAAAAAATACAGTACTCAGCACTTCCGAGCAATATGTAAAAAAATCAAACAGGCTGTTGTTGGTTGCAGGAATAGTAACCTTGCTTGTTTTTTTATTCAGCTTTATGTTTGTTATGTCTGGAAGAAAAGGTGAAAAGCCTGCCGAAACTCCGACAATCGTTGAGGCACAAGAGCCTTTAATCGATCATGATAAAAATAATTTGGATTTGAATTTTGACGGATCGAATAATGCTGTATTGACTGCTTACCCTGAAAATGTTGCGTTGAATAATGTTGTGTTGGGCGGTGTTGCAGAAGCCGTTGTTACTTTGACGGCCGGCAGTATGCCTGTTCGTATCGAAGGTATGGATTTGGCGGAAGTTCAATCCGATGGCTTTATCGTTGATGAAGGAACTTGCCGTGAAGTTTTGCAACCGAACGCAACATGTAATTTAAAGATTATGTGGAACCCGGTTTCCATTCGTACGTATTCGAACTTCTTGAATATCCGTTGGCGTGTGGAAGATACGGTACATTTCCCGCCTCCCGCTTTGAATACTTTGATTGTAAACATTTCCGGTCAATCAACCGATTCAAAAGATTGTGTCATTTGCGAAACGAAAGAAGCGGACAGAATTGCTCAAAGAATGGGTGAGTTGGACGAAGAAACCGGCTTATATATAAAGGATGGAGAAATTACGGGCATTGTCGAATTAGACAAGATTGCCATTTCTTTGGATGGTACTTTGTTGGGTCGTGTGACAAAAGACACAGGCGAAGTTGTCAACGAAACAGGTGATGTTTTGGGTCGTGTTTTGGGTGATGACACCGTTGTTACAAAGGATTTGACCGTATTAGGTGGTGCTTTGCCTTTGGCTTCCGTGTTGGATTCATCGGGTCGTATCATCGGTCGTTTGATTTCGGACGGTACCGTTGTTGATGTCAACGATAAATTGTTGGGTTTACCGATGGCTGACGGTTCTGTTATCGGTTTGAATGACGGTCGCATTATCGGTTCTGTTATGCCGTGGTCCGTTATTTTGAATTTGTCTTCAAAACCAATCGGTGCAACACAATTAAACGGTACGGTTATTTCTGCGGATAAGAAAGTTATCGGTCGTATTTTGCCGGGTGGCTTGGTCGTTGATGAAAACGGCGCCATCATTGGTGGTACAGTTGCAAAAGGTTTGGGTGTCGGACATACTTGCGGTATTTTGGGTAAAGTCAGCGGTAATGGTAAAATTTACAATGCATTTGATCAACAAGTTGGCTATACAACAATAGACGGTTTGGTATTGGATATGTCCGGTGTTCCTGTCGGTATGGTTATTCGTGAAGGTTTAATCATCGATCCGGCCGGTCAGGTTGTTGCCTTTGTCAATTCGGAAGGTAAAGCCATTACAAAAGACGGTGATTTAATCGGTTGCGTCAATCCGGACGGTTCTGTCAGTTCAGGTAAGGAAGTTGTCGGCGCTATTATGCCACGCGGACGTGTCATCGGATATGACGGTGATGTCCAAGGTTTGACTTTGCCAAACGGCGTTGTTGTCAGACCTACGGGTGAAGTTGTCGGTTCTGTGTTGCTTTCCGGTTATGTGAACGACATAAACGGTCGGGTTATCGGTGCTGTTATTCCAAAAGGAACAGCGGTAGCTCCGGGATGCGTCTTGTTGGGTATTTTGGATTTGAACGGACAAGTTATCAACGTACAAGGTGTTTCGGTCGGTTTTGTCAATCCGGATAAAAAAGTTTTGAACAAAGCAAAAGAAATCATCGGTGGCGTTACACCGTTGGGTGCTGTTGTTGACTTAAAGGGTAAATTCTTGGGGTATGCTCGTCCGGACGGCAAAGTTGTTGATAAAACCGGTCAAGTAATCGGTTGCGTCAATCCGGATGGTACAGTAGTTGATGAAAAAGGTAATTTGATTGGCTCTGTTGCTGATATCAGTTCCGTTGGTGCTGTTTTGGATGAAAACGGTAATCCGACAGGTTGGACCGTTGTCGGCGATAAAGTTTATGATGAAAACGGCAATTTGGTCGGTACTTTAATGGACGGCAGAGTTGTCAATGATCGTGGTGAAATTGTCGGATTTATTCCGCCTGATGGTATCATCGTTTCTCCGGAAGGTCGTTTCTTGGGTCGCTTTACCAGCAAGATTGGTTTTGCGTTGGATGATAAAGGAAACAGATTTGCTCGTGTCTTGCCGGATTATACAGCGGTCAGCGTGGATAAATCGGAAATTGTCGGTGCTTTGATTCCGGACGGAAGCCAAATCATCAACATTGATAATGAACGTATTGCTTCGGTCAGTGCAAACGGCGAAGTTATTGACGGCGCTTTGAATGTTTTGGGTAACATTCGTGCTGACGGCAGTGTGATGGATAAAGACGGTGTCGTTTTGGGCGGTTTAATGCCGACCGGTTCTGTTTTGGATTGGAACGGTAAAGTTTTGGGTTCCGTTCAATCAAACGGTACGGTTTTGGCACCTGATCAAAGTCAAGTCGGTATCGTTACTTTGAACAGAACGGTTGTCAATACAGACGGTGCTGTTGTCGGTATGGTATTCCCGGAAGCTTCTATTCCATTGGGCAAAGACGGACAAGTTATCGGGGCTTTGACAATAAACGGTGATGTCAACAAAGACGGTAAAGCAATCGGACACATTACAGCCGCCGGAAATGTTTATTCAAACAATGGTCAAATGTTGGGTTCTTTGGTGCGTTTGGGTTCTGTTATCGGAACAGATAACAAAGTCAAAGGTTGGTTGGCTTTTGAAGGAAAAATCAACGCACGTGAAGATTTCAAAGCTATCGCAAAAATGATGCCGGACGGATTTGCCGTTGATGAAACGGGTATGCAAATCGGTCATTTGATCCCGCGTCAAACAGTAACGGATTTACGTGGTAATTTTGCCGGTGTTGTTTCTGTGGATGGTCGTGTTTTGGGTCGGACCGGTGAAGTTTTGGGTTCTTTCCCGTATGATAACAGATTGATAAATGCAAACGATGTTTGGGTCGGACGCGTATTGCCGGCCGGTGTTGCAATCGATGTCAACGGTCAAAAATTGGGTGCAACCCGTTACGATGCGATGATTGTAAATCCGCGTGGTCAAGCCATTGGACAAGTTCGTTATGATAACAGAATTGTCAATGCCGCTAACCAAGTTTTGGGTATCTACATTCCTTATGGTACACTTTACTTTGACCAAAAAGGAAAAGTATTGGGTGCTATGGCCTTTGACGGTGTCGTTCGCGATGGTAAGGGTGCACAAGTCGGTACAGTTATCGGAACAACATTGGTCAATAACAACAATGAAGTTTTGGGTAATATGATGCCACAAGGTTTTGCCGAAGATGAACAAGGTAATATAATGGGTCATATTTACTCTGACGCTACAATTTCAACAGAAGTTGACGGTGTGGAAGAAACAAATACTTTGACAACCAGTATGCGTATTGTGAATAAGGGTAGAGCCATTGTCGGTGGCGCTGTGCCGTTTGGTATTACATTGGCTTCTGATTTATCCATTGTCGGAAATGTGATTTCGGACGGAACGGTTTTGCAAAACAATGTCTTTGAAGCAAAAACATTACCTGATTCCGTGATGTATGATTCTTTGGATAAAGTTGTCGG
Source organism: Alphaproteobacteria bacterium (assembly GCA_017632555.1). The sequence goes on from JAGBRF010000041.1 coordinate 9,671, forward strand.
TGGTTTAGTTGAACCGTCTGTTATCGTGGGTCGTGACGGACGCGTTGTCGGTACAACGTCAATATCCAATGCGGTTTATGATAACGAAGGAAATCGCAGTGCTACATTGATGCCGTTCGGAACGGCTTTGAGTGTGGATAATCGTTTGATTGGTATTACAATGCCAACAGGTGCGGCGGTTGATGATTTTGCAAAAATAGTCGGTTTTGTTGCGCCGGATGGTTCGGTTGTTTTATCTGACGGTTCTTTGGTCGGTCGTTCAATGCAAGATGGTACAATCGTTCGATTGCTCAGCCGTGATGCTTATGGCGTTATGCCGGATTTTGCTGATGTTATCAGCAGTGGTGTCGCTATCGGATTAAAACCGGAATTGTTTGGTCGTTCAATGCCAAGCGGTGACGTTTTGGATACCGATAACAAGAAGATAGCTTCTGTTTTGGATGATGCAACGTTGTTGGGAACGGATGGCAATTTGGCCGGTGCTTTGGTTGGTTTCAGAACCGCAATTGATCATCAAGTAAACGTTGTCGGTGATTCAACCGGTGACGGATATGTAACGGATATCAAAGGTTCGAAAGTCGGTCCTTTGGCTTCTAACGGTGCTATTAAAGGCAAACACCAATTAAAAACTTTGGGTGCTGTTGTTCCAAAAGAATTGGTAACAAAACAATGCCGGATTCAAGGTCAAGTTCGTTATGACGGACGTATCATTGACGGAAATGCAAAAGTTGTCGGCTTTATCGGATTGGATGGTATGGCTGTTGATGAAAACGGTCAAAAAATGGGTGGCGTTGTTCAAAAAGGAACGGTTATCGCTGATAATGGTGATGTTTTGGGACGTACGTTGCCAGATTCCGATGTCGTGAATATGGAAGGCATTTCCATCGGTTGTGCTTTGGAAGACGGAACGGTTATTGACCATGAAGGTAATGTTATCGGTCACGTATTAAAACGCGGTATCGTTGTTGATGAAAACGGTAACGTTATCGGACGTGTTTTAAGAAACGGTCAAGTCGTCAACGCAAACGGCGAAGTCATCGGTAAAGTTTTGGGTGATGGAACGGTTGTTGATAAAGACGGAAACAAGATTGGTTCTGTTGTGGATATCAAGAAAAATCATCTGCTTTATGATGATAACGGCAATATCATCGGTTCTATGGATAAAGCCGGTCGGGTATTCGATAACAACGGCAAACATTTGTTCACGGTATCGCCTGATGACAAGATATACGATCCGAACGGTAATTTAATCGGAACGATAGATGAAGACGGTAACATTTACGATTTAGCCGGAAATAAGATTGGTTCCGCAACGGATTTACCGCACTACATTTATGATGAAAACGGTAACATCACCGGTTATATCAAAGACGGCAAAGTATTTGATCTGGACGGCAATCAAACCGGTTGGATTGGTCCGGACGGTATTATTTACGATATGAACGGTAATCCTATTGGTCGGTTGAATCCGGATGGTACAATCACTATGTTTGACAATTTGCAAGACAAACCATGCAAAAAATATGATGGTGTCATTTACGATGATAACGGTCAAATGAATGGTTGGATTGAAGATTGTGTTGTTTACGACAAATACGGTAACGTTTTGGGTTATGTTGATGAATTCGGTAATATCCGTGATGCAAACGGCAATATTATCGGTAAGATTCACCCGGACGGCACTGTTGAAGTAAACGGTAAAGTTTTGGGTAAATTAAATACCAACCCGCCTTGTAAGAAATATGACGGCGTTATTTACGATGATAACGGTCAAATGAACGGGTGGATAAAAGATTGCGTTGTTTACGATAAATACGGCAATATCATCGGTTATGTGGACGAATATGGTAATATCCGTGATGCAAACGGCAACATTATCGGTAAGATTCATCCGGACGGCACTGTTGAAGTAAACGGCAAAGTTTTGGGTAAATTGAATACAAACCCGCCGTGCAAAAAATATGACGGACAAGTTTATGATGATAACGGTGAAATACTTTATACAATCAAAAACTGTGTTGTTTATGATAAATACGGTAACATCATCGGTTATGTTGACGAATTCGGTAATATCCGCGATGCAAACGGCAACATTATCGGCAAGATTCATCCGGATGGTTCGGTCGAATTGAACGGTAAGATTGTCGGTAAGTTAAGACCTTCATCTGCAACGGGTTATGTTGCCGGGGCAAAGAATTTGTTATCCGGCGCACCGGGTATGAATGGTGTTGATTTGGCCGGTCGCCGTATTTCAATCGGTGGAAAGACATTCTTTGTAATGCCGGATAACAGTATTGTTGATGCAAACGGCACTGTGGTCGGAACGTTGCGTAACGGTGTACCTTATTCATTGACGGGTAATCCGTTGGCTATTGAATTGGGATTGGATGGTTCGGGTTCCGGTGGACTTTATCCGCCACAAGAAAAATTGGTATTTGATCCGGCTCAATCCGCTGCAATGCGTGATTTGTTAGCGCGTCGTCGTGCCGAAATGAAAAATGGTGTCGGTCGTAACATGGCAAAGATTACACCGGACGGTCGTGTGTTGGCTCGTGCTAAACAAAAACAAGACAAAGATTTCGGTTCAAAGACGGTTTCCAGTTGGCCAGTTGATATGACCAGAATGATTTTGAAGGACAAAGCTATTCCGGCTGTTTTGGTTCGTTCTATCGACAGTCGTTATATGTCAGTTCCTGCTTCCGCAATTGTGGAACGCAACGTGTTTGCCGAAGACGGACGTAACATCGTTATTCCGGCCGGCAGTAAGTTGATCGGTAGCGTGTCCGGCAGTCCGGGTACAAACCATGTTGCTAAATTGGAAATTTCATGGCAACGTTTAATTCGTCCGGACGGTTCTCAATTTACTTTAAGTGGAACTTCGGGGGATGCGCAAGGTCGTGGCGGTGTCGCTGCTTACTTGGATGAACAATGGCTGGCTCGTTACGGTAAACCGTTGTTGCAATCGACTTTAACATCTGCAATCAGCTATATTGTCGCTTCGGACAGTACAGTAACCGAAAATGCAAATTATGGTACAACTTCACAATCTGACAGAGCCAAAGCAGCTCAGGATGCTCGTGAAAACTTCATAGATGATATGGAACAAATCTTCCAGCAAATGATTGAAGAATCTTCTTCAACACCGCCGGTTGTCTTTGTCCCATCAGGAACACGTATGACCGTATTTGCTATGGACGATTTGTGGTTGCGTAGCGAACAAGATGATGAAGACGATTATGTGGCTGCAAATGGTCCTGATCCGACAGCGGCTCAAAGACCAAGAGGCAATTCCGGTATGATGCAAAGAAGACCGACAAGCGCCAACAGCCCTGATCAAGCCGCAGCTGACGAAGCCGCTTATGATGATGTAGATGACGAAGAATATTATGAGCCGGCTTATGAAGAAGATGACGAAGATAAAGATATTTATTCGCCGACATCTTCGGATAAGGATGACAAGGCAAAACAGCAAGAAAAGGAACCGACATTGGAAGAACGTTATCGTTCACGTCAAGGATTATCGAATTATCAAGTAAATGATGATATTTCCAAACCGTTGCCGAAAAACAAAAAAGGTCGTTCTAATGCTTCCGATTCTCTGTACTGATGAAGAGAGGGGTTAATGCCAGAGTTATCGATTTCTGAAACATATAAGGTTCTAGAATCTGCCCTGCGTCCTTTATCTTATTGGTATAAACAAGACAGCGTGGAAGAAGTTGCTGTTGACCACCCGGGCAGCATTTGGTTGCGTTTGCGTGGTCGCCGGGCTCATCCGTGGCAAGAACAGGAAGATCCCAAGCTGACCAGAGAATTTTTAAATAATATTCTGTATATTATTGCCAATACGTATGACCAATCTTTCGAACCCACGGAAGGCAACCCCGTTGTTTATGCAACATTGCCAGGCGGACATCGTTTTACGGGTATCAGCGGTCGAAATGTGATGTATGATAACCAAGATTTAACGGGTGGCGTTGCTTTGGCTATTCGTGTGTATCGGGAAGATTTGGGTATCGGTTTCGGTGATTTTAATTTGGAGCAGGGACAACGTTTGCGTCCTTTAAGTAAAATGGCGCAGGTGGAAGATCCTGATGATCCTTATGACCGTTTGTTGTTGTCTATTCGTAAAGGCGAACACATCTTAATCAGCGGTGGTACGGCAACCGGTAAAACAACTTTTTTGAACAATATGATAAAGTTGGTTGACGAACACAAACGCATTATTACGGTGGAAGATACGCGCGAATTGATTATTCCGCATAAAAACAGAGTGCATGTTGTGTTGCCTCGTACCGATCAAATGAATAAATTTTCTTATACGCGCGTGATTGACTTGATTGTGCGTTTTACGCCAGATGCGATTATTTGCGGTGAAATTTCCACATCAAATGCCAGTGCTGTTTGGGAATTGATGGGGTCTGGTCATGAAAACTGCTTTGCGACAATCCACGCCGAAAATACCGAAGAAGCATACAGAGCTTTTGTTGCGCGTATTATGAGAACGACACCGACAATCGACCGCGAAAAAACATTAAAGGAAATGCACGATAAATTGCGTGTGGTTCAAATCAACCGTAACGGAAACATTCGTGCGGTGACAAGTATTACCTGATTTATGGAATTATATGCACAATCCGTTTGCCAATTCGGATAAACATACGCACGTCCAATTCTTCCAATAACGAGTTATCAATTAAAGCCGGATTGATTAAAGTTAAACGAAT
>JAGBRF010000042.1 GCA_017632555.1 Alphaproteobacteria bacterium
ATGAGCAACGAAAAAGCCATATTGTTGGATATGGTAAAAACTTTGGCAAAACGTGTTGTCGGGCAAGACGGTGCCATTACGGCTATTTCAAACGCTGTCCGCCGTTCACGTTCCGGGTTAAAAGACCCAAATCGTCCGATTGGTTCGTTTTTATTCTTGGGGCCGACCGGTGTCGGTAAAACGGAATTGGCAAAAGCGTTGGCCGAATTTTTGTTTGATGAAGAAAGCGCTTATTTGCGTATTGATATGTCCGAATATATGGAAAAACACGCTGTTGCCCGTTTAATCGGTGCGCCTCCGGGATATGTCGGTTATGACGAAGGCGGTGTTTTGACCGAAGCGGTTCGGCGCCGTCCTTATCAAGTTATCTTGTTCGATGAAGTCGAAAAAGCGCACCCCGATGTCTTTAACGTGTTGTTGCAGGTATTAGATGACGGACGTTTGACGGACGGGCAAGGCAGAACGGTTGATTTTAAAAATACGTTCTTGATTATGACATCAAACTTGGTTGTCGGAAACGAAAAAGATATGATGACAACGTTAAAATCTTTCTTTCGTCCGGAATTTATCAACCGTTTAGATGAAATCATAGTCTTTAATCCGTTGAAAAAAGAACATATTCGTTCTATCGTTGATATTCAATTACAACATTTGCAAGATCGTCTGTCCGACAGGCACGTTACGTTGAAACTGGACGATAAAGCAAAAGATTGGTTGGCTGACAACGGATATGATGAAGAATTCGGTGCACGGCCGTTAAAGCGCTTGATACAACAGGAAGTCGAAAATCCGTTGGCAATCAAGTTGTTAAACGGGGATATTAAAGACAATTCCACTGTTGAAATTTCCGCCGATAAGAACGGATTGATAATTTAAAAAGCCGGGCGCTTGCCCGACTTTTTTTATTTTTCATCATCGTATTTTTTCATCAAATCCATCAACCTGAACGAATTTATGCCCTTGGGTGATACGATGAAATGGTCTTGCATTGCGATGTTCAGCTTATGCGTTGTGTCCTGTAAATTATGCGTCAGTTTGATGTCCGCCGAAGATGGTCTTGTATCACCGGACGGGTGATTATGGACCAATATAAAGGAAACGGCGTTGTTTTTAATCAACAATTCGACAATTTCCCGAATATAAACAGAAGCTTGATCGACCGTTCCTTTTTGAACTTGAACGGTATCGATAACGCGACAACCGGAATCCAACAAAATGACATAGACATACTCTTTCGTTTCACGGCCAAGCAGGGCATAGCAATAATTTTCAATGCTTTCCCAATTGCCCAAATGTTCGCGGGTAAACATTTCCTTTTTCAGAATGCTTTTTTGTATTTGAAACGAAGCTTTTAATAAGATAGCGGTATTTTCCTTGATACCTTTTACTTTTTTCAAATCATCGACAGAAGCCGATTGAACATTACCCAATGAACCAAAAGTTGCCAATAACGTTTTTGCCAAAGGTTTAACGTCAATGCGCGGAAGTGCATAAGTCAATAACAATTCCAATAACTCATAATCTTCCCACTTTTGACCGTCCGTTTTTAAAAAACGTTCTTTTAATCGTTGACGATGTCCACTTTGAAAATCAGAAGATTGGGTCTTAGGCATAATTATTTTTTCTCGACATAAGGTGGAAAATCAAAACCTTTTGGCGACAAAGTGAAAATTTCCGGTCCGTCCTTTGTGATACCGATTGTATGTTCAAATTGCGCCGATAAACTGCGGTCTTTTGTAATTGCCGTCCAACCGTCAGATAAAACCAACGTTGCACCGCCACCAAAATTGACCATAGGTTCTACGGTAAAAATCATACCTTCTTTGATTTTCATTCCTTCACCTTTGCGACCGTAATTCAAAACGTTCGGTTCCAAATGGAACGCACGTCCGACACCATGTCCGCAAAAATCTTCCACAACGGAAAAGCGTTCGGCCTTTGCACATTGTTCAATGGCGTATCCGACATCGCCCATTGTATTGCCGATAACGGACGCTTTAATGCCCGCCATCATGGAATCATAAGCATTTTGCACCAATCGTTTGGCTTTAATGGACGGTGTGCCGACAAAATACATACGGCTGGAATCACCAAACCAACCATCAACAATCGGAGTAATATCAATGTTGATAATATCGCCGTCATATAAAACTTTTTCGCCTGGGATACCATGGCAAACAATGTGATTTGCCGAAATGCAACTGGCTTTCGGATAACCGCGATATCCCAATGTTGCCGGAATACCGCCATGATCACGCATAAATTCTTCCAATAACTCATCCAATCGTCCCGTTGTAACACCCGGCACAACGAACGGCGTAATATAATCCAAAGTTTCGGCAGCCAAACGGCCGGCTTTGCGCATGCCGTCAAACTGATCAACCGAATATAAAGCAATTTCTCTTGACATAATTTTATTTCCTTTTAATGTCAGAGAGTATATACTAGAAAAATAAAAAGTGGTAGTCTTTTTTTACAAAACAGGAAAAACAAATGACAAAACGACAAAAAATTATACTGATGATTGTTATTTTAGGTGTTGTTGCAATCTATTTTTTCTCTAATTCACCCCTGACAAATATCAGGTAAAAAGACTTAAACATTATTCAGATTTTGAATGGCAAAGTCCCAATTGAGCAAATTATTGATAATGCCGTCCAAATAATCGGCTCTGCGGTTTTGGTAGTCCAAATAATAAGCGTGTTCCCACACATCGATACAAAGAAGCGGTTTCATTTTTCCAACCGGCGTTTCGGCGTTTGATGTCTTGATTATTTTTAATTGCTTGTTATCAACAACCAACCAAGCCCAACCGCTTCCGAATTGTGACAAAGCCGCTTTTTTGAATTCGGCTTTCATATTATCTATACTACCGAAATCACGCAAAACCATTTGCTTAAAGTTTCCTTCCGGAATATCAGGGGCGTTTTGTTTGGCTGGTGTCAGGCTTTGCCAATAAAACGTGTGGTTCCAAACTTGTGCGGCATTATTGAAAATGGCTTGTTCGGATGGATATTTTTCCGTGTTCAAAATAATATCTTCCAAACTTTCTTTTTCAAGTGGAGTATCTTTAATCAAAGCGTTTAAGTTATTCAAATACGCTGTGTGATGCTTTCCGTAATGAAACGAAATGGTTTCTTTCGAAATATAAGGTTCCAAAGCGTTTTCTTGATACGGTAGTTTAAAAAGTTCAAAAGCCATTTTTTTATCCTTTCTGTTTTTGGGGCACATTTTATAAATAGGGTGTTTTCAAAAAAAATGCCAGAAAAATAAAAAAATAGTTGAAAATTTTTTAAAAATTTGGTAAAAATAAAATGTTTTAACAACGCGGTCGTGGCGGAATTGGTAGACGCGCAGCGTTGAGGTCGCTGTGGGGAGACCCGTGAAAGTTCGATTCTTTTCGATCGCACCACAAAAAAACCGTTGGCAAAACCAGCGGTTTTTTGTATAATGAGTTCGTCTTTAATTTATGAAAGGTTTTTTTATGAACGGAACAATGGACGAATACAATAAAGCAATGGCTGTGTTGGACGATTTAGCCAAAGAATATGTCGTTTGGGTTGAGCAGGATTTGAAAAATCTGGAAGGTGTTTATGCGCAAGCATGTGCCGAAGCTGTTGATAATCGAGATAATATTGTTCGTGAAAATTTGTTTCGTATTGCCCACGATATGAAGGGGCAGGGTGCTACATTCGGATATGATTTAGTTACGGATATCGGTAACCATTTATGCCGTTACATTGAAAGACAAGAAAAGTTTGATAAGTTGCAAATGGACGCAATAGAAACTCATATAAAGGCATTAAGACAAATCATAGAACATAAATTGACTGCTGACGGTGGAGCAGAAGGTCAAGACTTAAAGGCAAAGGTGGAGGCTTTTTAATGGAAGCTGTGGATAAGAAACACATTTTGGTTATAGATGACGATACGCGTTTGCGTAGCTTGTTGCATCGTTATTTGAACCAGAATGATTTTTTTGTTTCGGAAGCCGATAATCCCAAAACTGCTCGGGAAATGATGAAGAACTTTTTATTTGATTTGTTCGTTCTTGATGTGATGATGCCCGGTGAAAGCGGAATAGAATTTTCAAAATGGCTACGTGAAAATGATATACATACGCCCGTTTTGATGTTGACGGCTATGGGCACTGTCCAAAACAGAATAGACGGGCTGGAAGCCGGTGTCGATGATTATTTATCCAAACCCTTTGAACCAAAAGAATTGTTGTTGAGAATAAACAGTATTTTACGCCGTACGGTTATTGCTTTGGAAAAAGAGCGACTGAACCAATTGCATTTCGGTAACTGTATGTATGATATCGATAAACAAGAATTATCGAAGAACGGGGAATTTGTTGCTTTAACGCCGGTTGAAAATGAATTGATGCGTTTGTTAGTTTCTAAAATAGGGCAAGAAGTTGCTCGTGACGAATTGGCTTTATTGACAAAGACAGATAATGAACGGACTATTGACGTGCAAGTCAATCGGTTGCGTAAAAAGATAGAAGAAGATCCGAAAACACCACGTTATTTACAAACAGTGCGTGGTAAAGGATATACGTTGTTGCCTGATTAAAAAGGGGATTAAAATGAAAACATTGAAGAAAATTTATGAAAAAGTGTCATATTGCATAAAAGAGTTATGGGATTTATGGCTTTTCCTGTGTAAGCGGTTAAAGGGAAAAATATTCCCTAAAAGTTTGTTGGGGCGTTTTATTTTAATCATTTTGTTGCCGTTGATTGCGTTGCAAATTTTTGCTTCTATGGTGTTTTTTGAACATCACTGGTATTTAATCAGTCGCCGTTTGGCGCAAGATATCATCGGTGAAGTCAATACGTTGGCTTATGTGTTGGAAGAATATCCGGATTCCGAAGAAACAGAAGAATTGCTCTCTCAAATGGAAAGCAATTTGATGTTTGAAATAAATTTCATGCAGGGCGAAACATTAAAGGCCAGTTCTCAATCCGGCTCAGGCAGTGGTATCGTAAAGCAAGTCAAAAAGGCTTTGTCCAGACACGATTATTCATATCAGATACAAGAAAATTTGGATCAAGATCACATCTTGGTTTATATCCAATTGAAAACCGGTGTTTTGGAAGTTCGTGTCCCACGTAAACGTTTTTTCAGTACGACAACGTATGCTTTCTTGTTGTGGATGATAGGCGCATCGATATTGTTGTTCTGGATTGCTTTCCTGTTTATGAAAAATCAGGTAAGGGCGGTGACGCGTTTGGCAAAAGCGGCGGAAAATTTCGGAACGGGACGTCCGGTGCAAATGTTTAAGCCGGAAGGGGCTTCCGAAGTGCGTCAAGCCGGTATGGCGTTTTTGAATATGCAGAACCGTATTTCACGGTATTTGTTGGAACGGACAAGTATGTTATCCGGGGTTTCGCATGATTTGAAAACCCCGTTGACACGTATGAAGTTGCAATTGTCTATGACTCGAGTCGAAGGGGCAGAAGATTTGCTGAACGACATTGACGAAATGGAAAGGATGTTGGAAGGTTATTTATCCTTTGCAAAAGGCGAAGGAAAAGAGCCAGCCAAAAAAGTGGAAATATCCGCTTTGTTGCAAGATGTTGTTGATAAACTGCGCAGAAACGGGCAGGAAATTGACTTGCATATCGAACAAAAACAAGAAATTACCGTTCGTCCGAATGATTTTGCGCGGGCAATTACCAACATTTTATCAAATGCACATCG
>JAGBRF010000043.1 GCA_017632555.1 Alphaproteobacteria bacterium
TATTGCCAAACGCATTTAGTTTAAGCCTTTTCAATCAATGAATGACCGGTCATTTCCTTTGGTTGCGGTAAATTCATCAATTCAAGCAATGTCGGTGCTATATCCGCCAAACGTCCGTCTTTTAATCCTTTGACATTTTCGGGCGCACCGATTAAAACGGCTTGAACTTTTCCGACCGTGTGTGCGGTATAGGGTGCTTTTGTCACAGGGTCTTGCATCAATTCGGCATTACCATGGTCGGCTGTAATCAGTATGCAACCGCCCATTTTCGAGACGGCATCAACAACGCGACCGATACATTTATCAACGGTTTCAACCGCTTTGACGGCGGCTTCCATAATGCCGGTATGTCCGACCATATCGCCGTTGGCATAGTTGACAATAATCGCATCGAATTTGTCCGATTCAATTGCACCGACCAATTTGTCCGTCACTTCAATAGCGGACATTTCCGGTTGCAAATCGTATGTAGCAACTTTCGGACTTGGGACCAAAATACGTTCTTCGCCGGCAAACATTCTTTCTTCGCCACCATTGAAGAAGAAAGTAACGTGAGCATACTTTTCCGTTTCGGCAATTCTTAATTGCGTTTTATTGTTTTGAGCCAAAACTTCACCGAAGATATTTGTTAAAGCTTCCGGTGGGAATAAAGTTTTTAACCATTTGTTGTGTTCAACGGAATATTCCGCCATTCCGGCAGCATAAGCAAAGCGGACAACACGACTGCGCGGTGCTTTTGAAAAATCCGGATTGAGTAACATTTCGGTAATTTCTCTGGCTCTGTCTGCGCGGAAGTTGACCATCAAAACGCCATCACCGTCACGCATTCCTTTGTAATCACCGACAACGGCCGGCAACATAAATTCATCATATTTGCCGTTGTTATAGGAAGTCGCAATCGCTGTATCAGCCGAATCAAATTCCACGGCATCAGCATCGACCATGGCATCATAAGCCAAAGTGACGCGTTCCCAACGATTATCACGATCCATTGCATAGTAACGACCACCTAATGTGGCAATTTTGCAATTTGTCAAATCCGCTGTTTTGCGTTCAAATTCAGCAACAAAGCGTCTGGCCGAATCAGGTGGTGTGTCACGTCCGTCCAAAAAAGCATGAACGCGAACGGGGATATCTTCATTATCCAAAATACGAGCCAAAGCGATAAAGTGATTCATGTGGGAATGGACGCCACCCGGGCTCATCAAACCCATCAAATGACAAGCACCTTTCGATGCTTTTAATTTTTTAACCAATTCGACCAATACGGGATTATCTTTCAGTGTATCGGAAGCAATGGATTCGTCAATTCTTGGTAAATCCTGCATAACGACACGACCGGCACCCAAGTTTGTGTGTCCGACTTCGGAATTACCCATTTGTCCATCTGGCAAGCCGACATTTAATCCGGACGTTTCAACAAAAGAATGCGGGCAAGTTTCAATAAATTTGTGCCAATTCGGTGTGTTTCCCGTTTCAATAGCATTGAAATCTTTTTCTGTTCTGTATCCCCAGCCGTCTAAAATGCATAAGACGACAGGACGTTTTGTTTTTTCAGTCATTTAATTTTCCTTTCAATTTTTCCTTTTGATAATATAGCGGAAAACAGATTAAAAGTGTAGTATTTTTATCAAATATTTTTAAAAAAATTTGAAAATAA
>JAGBRF010000004.1 GCA_017632555.1 Alphaproteobacteria bacterium
GAAGAAAAATATATTGATGTTCCTAAAACAACGGACTTTGCCATTATGTTTTTACCCACGGAAGGTTTGTATGCCGAAGTTATGCGTCAACCGGGATTGTCCGCCGAAATACAAAAAAAGCATAAAATTACAATTACCGGCCCCAGCACTTTGGGTGCTTTTTTGACCAGTTTGCAAATGGGTTTCAGAACACTGGCCATTCAAAAACGTTCCGGCGAAGTGTGGCAAGCTTTGGGTGAAGCCAAAAACGAATTCAATAAATACGCCGATTGGGTCGATAAAGTCAAAAAGAACATCGATGCCGCCGGTAAAGCATTAGATGAAGCAGGCACCAGAACACGGGCTATTGAACGCCGTTTGCGTGATGTATCGGAAAATATCAGCATTGAAAATTCCCCTGCTCCACAAATCGAAAATGTCAATAAAAACTGATACATAGAAAATTATTTTTTTATTTTCTTGACCGTGTAATTCTTTTCGGCTAAAAATAAAAAAAACAGATTATGGAGAATCCAAAAAAATGACTAAATATGTTTTCATCTTGGGTGGTGTCGTTTCCGGTCTTGGAAAGGGTATCGCCTCCGCCGCTATTGGTTCTTTGTTGCAGGCGCGTGGTTACACGGTTCGTATGCGCAAGATGGATCCTTATTTAAATATCGATCCCGGCACAATGAGCCCTTATCAACACGGTGAAGTCTTTGTTACCGATGACGGTGCGGAAACAGATTTGGATTTGGGTCATTATGAACGTTTTGTCGGTATTTCTTGCCATAAAACAGACAGCATTTCCGGTGGAAAGATTTATGATTCCGTTTTGCGTAAAGAACGCCATGGCGATTATTTGGGCGCGACAGTTCAAATGATTCCCCATGTGACAAATGAAGCAAAAGCTTTCTTGGAATCTGACTTAAAAGGTGAAGATTTTGTTTTGTATGAAGTCGGCGGAACTGTCGGCGATATAGAAGGCACTATTTTCTTGGAAGCTGCACGTCAATTTGCCAATGAAAAAGGGCGGGCAAATGTGTGCTTTGTTTACTTGACTTTATTGCCTTACATTGAATCTTCGGGCGAATTAAAAACAAAACCGACACAACAGGCCGTTAAAAAGTTATTGGAAGCCGGTATTCAAGCGGACGTTTTATTATGCCGCAGTCGCATAGATATCGGTGCTGACGAACGGCGCAAGTTGGGTTTATTCTGTAATGTCAGCGCTGACAACGTTATCGCGGCGTTGGATGTTAAAAACATTTATGAGATCCCCCTGTCCTATCATGCACAAGGGTTGGATGTTCAGGTATTAAAACATTTCGGTATGTTGGAAACTGCCCCCGAGCCTGATTTGAAAAAGTGGGTTGATATTATCGATACAATGAATAACTTTACTAAAACGGTTAAAATCGGCGTTATCGGTAAATATTGCGGAATGTTGGATACATACAAATCATTGAAAGAAGCTTTGGTTCATGCCGGTATTGCCAATAAATCAAAGGTTGATATCGAATGGATTGAAAGCGAAAGTTTGGAAGGTTTGGACGATACTGCTTTTGCCGAACGTTTAAATGATTTACAGGGTATCTTGGTCCCCGGTGGTTTTGGGAATCGTGGTGCAGAAGGTAAAATCAGAGCCATTCAATATGCTCGTGAAAAGAAAATACCATTCTTTGGCATTTGTTTGGGTATGCAAATGGCTGTTGTTGAAGCTTGTCGTCACTTGTTGGGCATTAAAGATGCCAACTCAACCGAATTTACAAAAGATTGTACGCCGGTTATTACTCGTATGAAAGTTTGGGAAAAAGACGGCGTTAAATCCATTCGTCCCGATGACGGAGATTTGGGCGGAACAATGCGTTTGGGGGCTTATCCTTGCGTTATCAAGGACGGTTCTTTGGCCAGCCGCATTTATGATGGTGCAAAGGTTATACATGAACGTCATCGCCATCGTTATGAAATGGATATCGCTTGGGAAGATAAGTTGGCAGAAAAAGGATTTATCATATCCGGAAAATCACCGGACGGATTATTGCCGGAAATTATCGAAATTCCGGATCATCCGTTCTTCTTTGCCGGTCAGTTCCACCCGGAATTCAAAAGCAAACCATTTGCGGCTCAACCGATTTTCAAATCCTTTATTGAAGCTGCATTAAAGCAAAACGAATTGTTATAAGATTATTCGTTCCATTCATCGCCTGCACTTGCTTTGCGGGCGATTTTGAATAATTGTTTTTCTTTGCGTGATACCGTTCTGGATTTCAGTCCGTCAATGGTGCATAGTTTTAACCCTATATTCCCCTTTTCGATATCGGGGTGGCGTAAAATTCTGGCAAACGTCTTTACAGGTTGTTTTTGGGATAATATCAAATAAGAAAACTTTTCGTCTTCGTAAGCGGCCTGTCCGCCCTTTAATAATTTATGGATTTGGCTGCGTGCCAAACGACACGTAAAATGGCACCAATCATCTTTTGCCAAAGGACAATCTTTACTGTGTGGGCATGGCGCTACAATAAAAGCACTCCTTTGAATTAAATGCGTTCTGATACGGCTGATAATTTCAAAACCGGCCGGCGTTCCGGGTTCTATAATAACCAAAAAATTTTCCGTTGCTTGCCACAATTTTTCCGCCACAACTAATTGACTTTTTTGATCCAGTTCGTTCAAAACATAGGAAGAAACAACCAAATCCGCCTTGTCCGACAACAAATCTGTCTTTACATCAAAAGGCTTCCAAACGACCGCCGGATAATCCGTTTTCATCAAACCCGAACCCAAATTCCGCATTTTTTCTTCTTTTTCCAAACAAATGGCCGATTGCGCTTTGCCCGTTTCCAACGCCGCCCAAGTTGCCGAACCTGTCCCCGCCCCAACATCAATCATTGTTTGACAGGGGGCGATATTTTCCAAAACCCTTGCCACCGCAGCAAAGGTTGCCGGCATACGCGCCAAGGCATAGGCAACTACGTCCGTTTGCCGTGTGACAAGCGGTAAAGAAGAACGATTTGAATTTCGATAAGTTTCGCTGACAAACTGTGCGGCAACTTTCAAATCAGCCAACGAATACTGATTTGCATATTCCGTCAACGCATTTTTCAAAGAATTGGGAAAATCCACCATTATTCCAAAATTTTACTGATGTGGTATTCATCGTGCCATTGGCCATTGATGAAAGCAGTTTCTTTGAACAATCCGTCAATGGTAAAACCACGTTTCAAATAAAGCCCGATAGCACGTCTGTTCAAAGCACGAACGGAACCGTAAATACGATGCATATTTCTGGCTTTGGCTTCTTCTTCCAATAATTGCATCAAACGCATGCCAAGCCCTTGACTGCAATATTCTTCCAAAATTGAAATACCAAAACCACAATTGCGTCCACTCCAAGGATGTCCCGGTCTGTCTATTCTGAAATTGGTAGTGCCGACCAAACGACCATTATCTTCAAAAGCGGCAATAAAATAATTGTCATCGCGTTCATAAAGCTCTTCGCATTCTTCACGATTTTTTTTGGGTTGTCCCGGATATTGATTCGTAAAAATATTTTCCGTTGAAAATTTTTCCAAAAAAGTCATAGCGGCATCATAATCCGTTGCACGCATACGACGAATAGTTACACTTTTCCCGTTTTTTAAAGTAAATTTTTCCGGTTGCATTTTTCCCTCCTGCTTAATCCAAGAAATCTTTTAAATAATCGCGAACAGAACGCATTTCATTGACAAAAGCTTCTTTCTTATCCACGTTTTCAGCGGATTGGGCAATTTCCTTTTTACCCATTTCTTTCAAATACTTTTGTGCGCCTTTTATCGTGTAGCCTTCCTTATAAAGCAATGTGTGGATTTTTTGCAACAAAGCAACATCTTCCGCACGATAATAACGGCGACCGCCGACACGTTTAACGGGCTTGATTTGAATAAAGTGAGTTTCCCAAAAACGCAATACATGCGCTGGAACGTTCAACAACGCTGCTACATCTGAAATGGATTGATAAACAGCCCCTTCTGCCACCTTATTTCTCCCGAATCGGTTTTGTATCTGCTATTTCACTTTTCATATTTCTTGAAGCAACAAAAGACAGTATAGTACGCGGAGTGATTTCATATTCCTTTCCTGTCTTTGGATTGCGCCCGACACGCGCTTTTTTCTTTTTCAAATAAAAGCTGGCGAAAGAAGATAACTTGACATCTTCGCCACGTTCAAAAGCTTTTACGATTTCTTCAAAAACTTCATCAACTAATTTTTCCGATTCGGCAAAAGAAAGCCCTAAATCACGGAAAACAGCATCTGCCAAATCGGCACGTGTAATATTCTTCGACATTTTATCCTCTTAATAATACATTACATTCTTTCTTTAAGTATATAAAGAAAAAGAAAAAAAGCAAGTTATAATTTAAAAATTTTTTATTTTAGTATTTAAAGATGTCTTCCGGAGAGAAAATAACATCTTCCAAGTTCACACGAATCTTTTCACACAAGTCGTTTTGAGCCAAGTTGATGGCCGTTTCAACTGCGTAAAAATAACCGACATCATCTGAACCGCCATGACTTTTAACGGAAATACCATTCAAGCCCAAGAACATTGCCCCATTATAACGGCGCGGATCAACACGCTTTTTTAAACGCAACAATGTTGGCAGGAAGAATAACATTCCGATATAAGCCAAAATCGATTTTTTGGAATACTGTGAAAACAACTTTTTGACCATTCTGGCCGTTCCTTCAATTGCCTTCAAGGCAACATTTCCGGAAAAACCATCGGAAACAACAACGTGTGTCGTCCCAGCCCCGATATCAAAACCTTCCACAAAGCCAAGATAATTTACTTTGTCTTTGTTTTCACGCAAAATATGAGCCGCTTCACGAATTTCTTCACGGCCTTTGGATTCTTCGGAACCGATATTGAGCAATCCGACTGTCGGATATTGTTCACCGTAAATAATACGATAGAAAACAGAACCCATAATCGCAAATTCGACCAAGTTTGTTGCATTACATTCGGCATTTGCACCTAAATCCAAAGCAACAACGTCTTGTCCGTGCTTTGCTGTTGGCATAATCGCCGCAATAGCAGGACGGTCAACACCGGCCATTGTACCCAAACAAATTTTGCTCATAGCCATCAAAGCACCGGTATTTCCGCCGGAAACAACGGCAGAAGCTTCACCGGTACGAACAGCATAAATTGCCTTCCACATACTGCTTTCGCGACCATAGCGAACCGCAGCCGAAGGCTTTTCATCAGCTTTGATTGTTTGAGTTGTGTGATAAACACGATAGGCTTGTTTATCCAAATCATTTTGCTCTGCCAGCGCCTTGATTTGCGCTTCATCCCCATATAACAGGAAAAACACGTTAGGATATTTTTCGTGCGCTAACTTCACGCCCGCGATGACACTTTCAGGTGCATTATCGCCGCCCATTGCATCGATGGAAATAACAAGCCTGTCAGCCACTTTTCTTACTCTGCTTTAGGTTGAGTAATCACTTCGCGTTTGTTATAGTAACCACAAGCTTCACAAACGTGATGAGGACGCATCATTTCACCGCAATTTGGGCATTCGCACATTGCGTTTGCAGTCAATGCATCATGTGAACGACGCATATTCTTTTTAGACTTTGATGTCTTCTTCTTTGGTGTTGCCATTTTCTTTTTCCTTCTATTTTCTAGTTTATATTAAAACCTTTGTTAATCATAAGTTCGCATTTATACACTAAAAAAAGAATAAATGCAAGCTTTTTTTATAAAAACTTGAAGTGAATATTACTTCAACTGTCCCACTTTGTCAATAACAAACTTCTATTTCTTGCGAATTTCGGTCTGTCCACCCATGTAAGGACGCAATACTTCCGGAATACGAACGCTGCCGTCTGCTTGCAAATTGTTTTCCAAGAAAGCAATTAACATACGCGGTGGCGCAACAACCGTATTATTCAAAGTATGAGCAAAGTATTTTTTACCGTCTTTGCCGGCAACACGGATTTTCAAACGTCTTGCCTGTGCATCGCCCAAGGTTGAACAAGAACAAACTTCAAAATACTTCTTTTGACGTGGCGACCATGCTTCCACATCCAAAGATTTAACCTTCAAATCCGCCAAATCGCCGGAACAACATTCCAAAGTACGAACAGGAATATCCAAACTGCGGAACAATTCAACAGACATTTTCCACATCTTTTCATACCAAGCCATACTGTCTTCCGGCTTACAAACAACAATCATTTCTTGCTTTTCGAATTGGTGAATACGATAAACACCGCGTTCTTCAATACCATGAGCGCCCTTTTCTTTTCTGAAACAAGGTGAATAGCTGGTCAATGTATATGGTAAATTTTCTTCCGGTATGATTTGGTCAATAAACTTACCAATCATCGAATGTTCGGAAGTTCCGATTAAATACAAATCTTCGCCTTCAATCTTATACATCATAGCTTCCATTTCCGCAAAGCTCCTCACACCGGTGACGACTTGTGAACGGATCATAAACGGCGGAACGCAATATGTGAAACCTTTGTTTATCATAAAGTCACGTGCATAGGCCAAAATTGAAGAATGCAAACGTGCAATATCACCCATCAGGTAATAAAAACCGTTTCCGGCGACACGGCGTGCAGAATCCAAATCGATACCGTTAAAGCTTTCCATAATATCCGTATGATAAGGAACTTCGAAATCCGGAACTTTCGGTTCGCCAAAACGTTCCAATTCAACGTTCTGACTGTCGTCTTTACCGATAGGAACTTTCGCATCGATAATGTTTGGAATAACCATCATTC
>JAGBRF010000044.1 GCA_017632555.1 Alphaproteobacteria bacterium
ATGACGCCGAAAATCGCGACCGCGTGATGCAATCCGTTTATAACAATATGCCTTTGAACAGTATGTATTGGGCGAAAAATCCCGATGATACTTTTGAAGTCATTGACGGGCAACAACGTATCATTTCCATTTGCCAGTTTTTAACAAATAATGACGGCAATGACAACCCGATTGCAATAAACTTTAACGGCAAACATACGCAAACTTTTGAAAGCCTATATAAATCATCTATACAAAAAGGTTTGGAAATATTGCAATACCCGTTGCAAGTATATGTTTGCGAAGGAACCGATGATGAAAAATTGGATTGGTTTCACACCATCAATATCGCCGGCAAGCAAATGACCGAACAAGAATTGTTAAATGCCAACTATACGGGCAAATGGTTGACGGACGCTAAACAATTTTTTTCCAAACGGGAAAGCAATCCGGCAATCAATATATGTTATTACGACAATGACGACAAAAAAACGTTGCTTTCATTGTCCGCCGATAAAACTTTGGGTGATATGGGCTCTTTGTATGATAAAGCCAACCGTCAAGTGTTGTTGGAATTGGCTTTGCGTTGGCGTGTCGATGCCGATTTGGAACAATATCCGCAAATTAAATACTATATGGCAAAGCACCGCGATGATGAAAATGCAAATGATTTGGTTGATTATTTTACAAAGGTCATTGAATGGGTAAAGGCAACTTTCCCCAACTATCGATCTGATATGAAAGGTATCGAATGGGGGCTTTTATACAACAAATATCATCATCAAAAATATAATGCCGCAAAGTTGGAAGAAACTTTGCAATACCTGTATGATTTATACAATACCGATGGTGACGGGTTAAAGAAAAAAGGATTTTATGAATATTGTTTGTCCGGCGACCGTTCTTTGATTTGGCACAGGGCGTTCAGCGATAATCAACAAAAGCAAGCATATAAAAATCAAGGTGGTAAATGTGCCCGTTGTCATAATCCTTTCCCTTTAAGCAAAATGGAAGGACATCACAAAATTGCTTTTGCGGACGGTGGGGAAACGATTATCGAAAATTGTGTTATGTTGTGTGCCGATTGTCATGATGATTATCATGCCGAACACAAAGGGTGATTTACCTTTGCCGATAAAATTCGTATAAGGCCACTGCGGCGGCGTTGGAAACGTTTAAGCTTTCCATTTTTTCGCTGATGGGCAACTTGATTGTGTAATCGCAATTTTCGGCGGTTAAACGGCGCATGCCATCACCTTCCGAACCCAAAATAAACGCTGTGCGGGCGGGCAATTTTTTGTCGGAAATAAATTCATGCGCATATCCGTCCAAACCCAGACACCAAAAGCCTGCGTCTTTTAATTGTTGCATGGCGCGTACCAAATTTGTCACGCGAACCAACGGCACAATTTCCAAAGCACCGCAAGCGGATTTTGCCAAAGTTGCATTTTCTTCCGGTGCACACGCATCAGGCAAAATAACCGCCAATGCGTCAAAGGCGGCCGCTGAACGCAAAATAGCGCCTATGTTGTGCGGATCAGTCACTTGATCCAAAATCAACACAACCGCTTTATCCGGTACGTTATCGATAACATCGTCCAACGTTTGTTGGGGCAGGGGTTTGACTTGCAATGCCAACCCTTGATGAACGGCATTCGGACCGGTCAATGAATCAATTTCCTGACGGGATACGATTTGATGCGCAACCGCCCCGATAATGTTGTCAGGCAAGACAGATTCCTTTGTCATTTTCAACATTGTTTTTTGTCGATTCGGGTTTTTAAGCGCTTCCACAACGGCGTGATGTCCGTAAAGCCACAGGTTGCCATTTGTTTTTTTCATTCGAAAAATCCTTTATTTTCAATGCGTTAAACTTTTAATGTCTAAAAATACTTATAACCGATTTTTTTATTCTTGACAAGATGATTTTTTTCAAGCATATTATAACCCATTCCATTTCTTGTGGAAAGGTGGCCGAGTGGTTAATGGCAGCAGACTGTAAATCTGCCCTCTTTTGAGTACGGTGGTTCGAATCCACCCCTTTCCACCATTTTGGGTGCGGGTGTAGCACAACGGTAGTGCAGCAGCCTTCCAAGCTGAGTACGAGGGTCCGACTCCCTTCACCCGCTCCATTTGAGAAACCCCTGTCAGTGGGGATTTTTTTATGCCCGAAAGCAATGTTTATTTTTGCAGGGACGAATCTTTCCACAAATGATTAAAGTATTCGACATAAACTTTGTATAACGAAGACGAATATGTCAAAATAACCAGCGCCGGATTTTTCAGCAAAAACGACAAAACGCAATTTTTATAAATAAATAAAGGAAGCAGGGGGACGTTGTTGGGTACAACTTTCTTTTGAAAGTTTTTGAACGTCAATCCGTTACTTTGGCTACGTTGGCATAAAATGCGAACTTTTGCATTCGGGTTGGCGGATAATCTGGTTTGGAATTTTTCCACTTCATGCGGGAAATTTTCCATTAAAAACTTTTCATCTATACCGCAAATCAACATTTCGCCATCATCGTTGTCAAATGCCGCCGTTATTTTTCTGAATAATTGAACAAAGGCTTCCTGTCCTTCATAACATTTAATTCTGATGCTTTCGATGGCGTTTCTGACTCCGCCGTCAATAAATTCGATGTTGTGTTCTTCAAAAGCCTGTACGACATCCAAAATAGTCGCAGATCGGGTTTCATAACCGCCTTTTTCAATGTTATTTATCGCCGGAACGGAATAACCGGAATGTTTTGCCAAATCAGCTTGCGACCAAGAAAGTAATGCTCTGGCGGCCTTTATTTGTTCCGGAGTAATATCCGCCTTTCCATTCAACGAACGCGTCAATGCGATGTTTTTATAATAGATTCGTTCTACACTGTTTTTTGATGATTCTTTTTGCATTTTGACCTCTAAACAAAACAACCCTGTAACCATAATATAAGAAAATTTAAAAACAACAACAGCTTTTTTTAAAAAAAATCAAATTGTCAATGTTTTTGTCACATATTCGTTGTAGGGTGCTTTTTTATGTGTCAAAATAAAAGTGTAGCAAGGGAATTGGTCCCAAGCAAAAACAGTAAGGAAGGAGATAGAAAATGGAATGTATAGCCAAAGTTTCCTTTGAACTGGAAGAGTGGATTTTCGGATTGCTACTCGGAGAAGAAGAAAGGAAACGAAAAGAAAGAGCAATAAAATTAAAAGAAATTGAACGAATGATCTTTGTTTTGTCGGAATTGGTCGGCGGTTTGAAAGGCAGACAACTGATTGCTAAAAGAGAAAAGTTGGCCAAGTTGTTGGAAGAAAGAGAATTGGTTCGGGAATAGGAGGTGTAACGATGCAGGATTTAATGGCGTTTGCAGTTTTGATTGTTTTAACTTTGTTTTTAACAGTCTTATAAAAAAGGACGGATACGAAAACGTTGCTGTTCGTTTCTGTTGCCCGTCAGGGAAATGTCAAATTCAGCAACAAACAAAAAAAGGAGAATAAAAATGGATGAATACGAAATAAAGGAAGCAATAAGAAAAAACGCTTCCGTAAAAGAAGTTGATAAATTGGTTTCTCAATTTATTGAATCACGTAAGGAAACGACTTTTAACAGTTGGTCCCATCAAACATGTCATTTGTACGAACAATACAGTTTTCGTAAGGCGCATGATGATGAAGGGATTCTTTCTGCGAAGTATATGAAAAGTGCCTTACGTTTGGCAAACAAAGCCGCTGATTATATGATAGAAGCCGGCCGTGCCCATTGTGAATACAGGACATTGAGTGGTTTTTTGGAATATAACACGGAACTGATGAAAAAGCATGGTATTGACGATACACCCATTGTCTTGCCGGAAAGATTCAGATCGCAAGAAGCTAAAAAGTTATTGTCACGAAGTAACAATGATATGAAAGAAGCATTTCGAGATGATGTTGATATTTTGGCTTTTTTGGAAGCAAGAACTTTGCGTGAATGGTTTTTCAAAATGCAACAAGTCGGAAAGGTTAAATTGGCAATCGCCTCTGATGAATGGTATAATATTTTAAGCAAAACCCCGATTGACAAAAAGGAACAAGAAAAGATTATACCTTCGGATGAAGTGGATTTGGATGTCGCATTTAACAATCTTAATCAAGCACGTTTTGCTCGAAAGAAAGTTGATTGAATCTTTGTGGATATTGATGGTACTTTAATTTCCAGTTGGAACGAAGAATTAAGGGAAAATCTGTATCAATTTATGAAAAAAGCAAAACAAGCGGGCGAAAAAGTGATTATCTTTACCGGTGGTGAAGTTGCTTTACAAAAGGAAAGATTGAAAAAGTTGGGCGTAGATACTAAAATGTTTCCTGTTGTTTCAAAAGCAGATTATACTGGTTGTTTGTTCACGGGAATAATTATTGATGATACAAAACCGGGTATCCAAGGGTTTGGGTTGTCAGATAAATATGTTTACTATAAAGATTATTATGATTTAAGAAACGATGTCGACAAAGCAACCCAAAAAGGCCAAAAAGGAAGTATCAAAGAACTGGCCCGAATCGGACGCAATTTGCCCGAAGAAATAAGTAAGAAAAGTGCCGGACGACTTTTAAGTATAGATGAAATAGACG
The DNA here is from genome assembly GCA_017632555.1 of Alphaproteobacteria bacterium. The sequence continues at coordinate 4,576 of JAGBRF010000044.1, forward strand.
ATATGATAGAAAAGACGATATGATAGAAAAGTATAAACGAAGCAGATGATATAAGGAGAATAAAAATGGAAAAAAACAAAAAAGAAATATTTTCACTGCATACTCATACTGTTGGCTTTGATGGAAGCAACAGCGTGCAGGAAATGGTGCAAGCTGCTCAACAAATCGGGTACAGTGCAATTGGTATTACAAATCACTTTATTGTGTATCCGGGCATTGAAAACACTGCTATCTACAAAGTTGCAAAATTTCCGCCCAAAGAAGGAAGAATTCCGTATCATCAAATGTATTCTTTAAGTTTTGAAGATGCTTTGGAAAAATTCAAACGCAACTATGACGAAATTGAAAAGGTTAAAGCGCAAACATCTTTTCCGATTTACAAAGGAATGGAAGCTGACTTCTTTCAATACGCCGGTTGGGGTGAAAACTTTGCAAAAGCTTTGGATACATTAAAGCCGGATTATGTCATCGGATCAACTCATTTTTCCGTTTATAAAGGGCAACTTATGAATATGCATGATGTTCAACTTTTGCCGGAAAAACAAAGAAATGAAGTTATCCATGATTATTGGAAAAATGCGCGTAAAGCAATAAAGTCCGGATTTTTTAACTTTATGGCTCATTTGGATTTATACAAACTGCGTGGTTTGGGGCTTGAAGATGAGTTCCGTGAAGATGAAAAAGAAACGGTTGCTTGCTTGGCGGAATGTGGCGTTGCGGCAGAAATCAACACCGGTTTGTTGGGTAAGAAAAACAAATACGGGAAAGATTATGATACCGACACATTATTGCAATTGTTGCAATTATTCGCTCAATTCAAAATTCCGACTTTTTTAAGCGATGATGCGCATAAAATCGGAAGTTTGGCTGCCGGATATGACGTTGCTTCTAAAACAGCCGATCAGGCGGGCGTGGTGCAGTATTGCCGTCCGATTTGTAAAAACGGCAAATTCCAGTTGGAAAAATATTTGGTTCAACAAAATGAAAGACAATAAAAGGAGGGTAAAATGACAAACTATGAAAACACTTGGGGACAAATCGATTGGGACGATGGAAAACCCGAAGAAATCAAAAAACAAGTTCAATCTTTGATTGATCAAGGGGCGGATGTAAATGCCACGGACCGTTTGGGTAAATCACCCCTGACAAAGGCATTAAGACATCAATACTTTGATATCGCCGATGTGCTTGTTGTAAACGGTGCAAAACCAACTTTTGCGGATTTGCAATTTTTCATGGGAGAATTTGCAAAAAGTTCGCAAGAAGTTGAAACCACAAGGTTGGCTATGGAACGAAAAATGGAAATAGCTGTGGAAAAATTAAAAAGTCATACCAGATAAAAACAAAGAAAAGGAGGGTAAAATGACAAACTTAAAAAATTGGGATGAAACTTGGGGTGCTATTGATTGGGAAAAAGGCAAACCGGATGAAATAAAAAAACAAATACAAGATTTGTTGGACGTTGGAGTCAATGTAAATGCAAAAGATTGTACCGGTGAAAGTCCTTTATCCCAAGCGGTTAAAGCAAATCAAACGGAAGTCGTTGAATTTTTAATTGATTCCGGTGCGAATGTGAATGCATTTTGTGATTTGGATACAATATTAATGGAAGCTGCTAAATTCAGTAACCCGGAAATTGTTATGGCTTTGATAGAAGCCGGTGCCGATGTGAATGCAGAATCATATTGGGATCAACAAACGGCCTTGATGTACGCTGTTAAAGATAACAGTCCAGAAGTCGTTGAAATATTGCTCGGATACGGTGCAGATGATTTGGCTATTAACTATGACGATGAAACACCAAGATCATTAGCAGAAGAACGGGGAAACCAAAAAATTCTTGATTTGGTGGTGTATAAGGGCATAGATGAAAAATCATTTGAGGCCAAAGTCAGACAATTTAAGAAATTAAAAGAAAATAACAATGATGCACGGGCGTTGAAACGTGAAGAAATCAGACAAATAAAGGAAAAAATTCGAAAATTGTCTAAAAAATCTGCTGCCAAATGGGTGAAGAAAGCCGAAGAATTATCTGCTGATTTGACAACAACTTCACCGGAACGGCATGCGTTGGCCGAAAAATTACAACTGATGCGTCAAAAGTACGGTTGTATAGCAAAAAAACGTGCTATGGATAATAAATTTATTGCTGAATTACGCAAAACCGTGAACCGTGGACGTTGTTAGTATAACGATAAAGGGGTGGTCTTTAAGGCCACTCCTTTTGTAAAATAAAGATTGCTTTTTCCTGCAAAATATAGTATAATAACAGAATAAAGAAGAGTTTGTATTTAAGGGAAAAACAATGCCGTCAGAGGATTCAAAGACTATATCGCCAGATGATTATTCCGCAAAACAGTCGTTTATTAAACGGCTGATGAATTTTGGCGAAAAACCGGATAAGGAAGAAGAAGATTTTAAGGAAAAAATGGATTTTTTCTTAAACGGTGAAAAACAATCTTTCGGAAAAAAATTTAAAAACTTTTTTATAAATCCCAATGAAGCGCAACAATATGGTCGCCGGGCTTTCTTGGGTGAACTTTTTTCGTTGGCTTCGCAAACGATTTCTCCTTTTGCGGCGGTGAACAGAAGTCTTTTGGCCGCAACATTCGGTTTGCAACAAAGTAATGCTTTTGTCAATAAAGTAAATGATAATTTGGCGCGCGCATCACAAATCAGCATTTATAACAGGGCATCTAATTCTTTGATAAAAGAAATCAAAACAACAATGCCCGAGGTTGAACAGGATTTAAAAGCCGATATTTTAAGGCATAATACGGACAGAATAGTCGATGATTTGTATCAGTCTGTTCATTTCA
>JAGBRF010000045.1 GCA_017632555.1 Alphaproteobacteria bacterium
CAATGTTGACGGCAACATATCAAGCCCCACCAAAACAGGTGTTTGTCCGCCCCAAAATTGTCCGTTAGGCAATGTGACAGGGTGTTGTTGTGCATTATCGCCGACACCCAACACGTGAACGGGAAGGGAACTTTTTTGAACAATTTGCTTTAATTCATCGGCATTTTGTACACCGGCTGTAATCAGTAAAATTTGTCCTTTTTCAAAACCGCTTTGCTTTAATAAAGTTTCTGCTTTTTCTATACCGGCTTTTAAGTTTTGACCAACGGACGGCATAATGCGTTCTTTCAAATCCGGAATGATGTTTTGGAAAATGGATTTATCTTGCGTTATCGGTAATGCCGTATAGGCATAATTATCCGCTAAAACCAATCCGAAAGCAGTATCATTTTTGATTGCCATTAAATCATAAAGTTTGCGTGTCATTTGTTCGGCAGCTTGTTTATCCATAGCAGGTGACATATCAATAACAACCGCAACGCCATTACCGACAAAAGCCGTGGATGCGTCTTTTTTCAAAACAGCAGGACCGGCCATACAAATGGTGGCCAAACACCACGCCCCAATCATCAAGTTTTTATAAAAAACACCTTTTTGAGTTGATGTTTCAATGGTTAGATATGGCAATAAATGTGCATCGCAAATGGCCGCCCAAGAATTGCTTTTTCGTGAAAGTCGTTTGACAAACAACAAAACAACCGGGACAAGAAGTAAAAGTAAAAAATAAGGATAAAGAAATATCATTTATTTTTTCCTTTCAAGTAAAGTCCGAAGAAAAATAAAAACATTGCGCAACACAGCGGAATCCAAAATAATTCTTTTTGCGGGCGAATGCTTTGACCGTCCATTTCGGTTGGTTCGATTTTGTTTATTGTATCATAAACTTGTTTCAAATCGTTTGAACTTTTAACACGGAAATAGGTTCCGCCCGTATCCGATGCCATTTTTTTCAATAATTCTTCATCTAAATCCGCCGAAGGATTTATTTCATGCTGAAAGAATAAAGATTGAACGATTTCTCTTTCCGACCCCATGCCGATAGCGTGAACTTTAACACACATTTGTTTTGCCATTTCAATGGCTTCTTCGGGAAGGACAACGCCGGCATTTGCGTGACCGTCAGAAAGCAAAATAATGACTTTTTTATCGGACGGAATATCTTTCATTTGTTTTAAAGCGACTAACAAAGCATCCCCGATGGCGGTTTTTTCACCGGCAATTCCGACACCGATTTCTTTTAACATTTCGGCCACTGTTTTGGTGTCCAAAGTCAATGGTGTGTATGGATAAGCTTCTGTTCCGAAAATGGTCAATCCAACCGCATCACCCGTTCTGTTTTCAATAAAATCAAAAGCAATGTTTTGAACGGCACCCAAACGACTTATTCGCCGATTATTCCAAACAAAATCAGGTTCGGCCATTGATCCGGAAACGTCCAACACCAACATCAATTGGCGACCATTGGCGGGTATATTGATTGCTTCGCCGTAAGATACGGGACGCATCGCCGATATAACCAAAGCGATAAATCCCAACACAAATAAAAAGACGGCCAAATTTGAACGTGAATGAACATGTGTTGCGGATTTGTCTTTGAATGCTTTGAAAAAAGGCACACGCAATGCTTGCTCACCATTTTTCTGTGCTAATGGTTTCATCAAATACCTTGATAAAAAAGGTAATAGCAATGCAAAAATGCTAAACGGCCACAAAAATTCCATACAATAAAACTCCTATTTTTTATATAGGCTTTTTAATTCTTTTTGTCTATGGTTATTTTGAATAAAACAGCTTTTTATTTTTTTGCTTTTGTTTCGGCTTTTGTTTCCGGTTTTGCTTTTGTTTCAATTGTTTTTTGTCCGCCGACAATCAATTCGCAAGCCAAACGGAAAATAACAAAGACAACCAACAAAACAAACCAAGCGCCCAAAATAGCAAATATATTCGGGAAGAAACGAAGTTGAATAATTGCCAACACAATAAGAACCGTCAAACCAATCAAATAAACCATTTGAATGTGGCTTTTCAAAAACGGTTCGACTTTTGGTTTCAGCATCAGCTTATCCAAATTTCTGTATGGGCGTAAGAAACGCACGATTGCGTTCCACATTTTTTTTACTTCTTTTTTTATATCTGCTTTTTGCATTTGAATACTCCTTTCTTAATAGATTATTTTTTACGCATGGTCGGGAAAGCAATCACATCACGAATGGTCGGAGAGTTTGTCAAAATCATAACGATTCTGTCAACACCCATACCCAATCCGCCTGTCGGTGGCATTCCGTGTTCCAACGCGGTAACAAAATCTTCATCCATCATATTAGCTTCCTCATCGCCGGCTTCACGAGCTTTGACTTGTTCTTCCAGACGTTCCTTTTGATCAATCGGGTTCGTCAATTCAGAATAAGCATTACCGACTTCCCACGTGTTGATATAGGGTTCAAACCGTTCGACCAAACGCGGATTTTTACGATGTGTTTTGGTCAATGGTGAAATATCTTTCGGATGGTCAATGACGAAAATCGGTTGAATCAATTTATGTTCGCATTTTTCTTCAAAAACAGTCGAAACAACCGTTCCCCAGTTAGCATTATCATCAACCGGCACACCCAATTCTTTTGCTTTTGCAACAGCTTCTTTTGCGGTTGCGATTTGGTCGAAATCAACGCCGGTTTCTTCCTTGACCAATTCCAACATAGATTTACGTGGCCAATGTCCGCCCAATTCGATTTTGACACCGTTGATTTCGCATTGTGTCGTTCCGTTGACTTTCATCGCTACGTGTTGAACCATCTGTTCGAACAAATCCATCATGTCGTTGTAATCTTTATATGTCCAATAAAGTTCCATGATGGTGAATTCGGGATTGTGACGCGTGTCCATACCTTCGTTTCTGAATACACGGCCGATTTCATAAACAGCCGGCATACCGCCGATAATCAATCTTTTTAAATAAAGTTCCGGTGCAATACGCATATACAAATCCATATCCAATGTATTGTGATGTGTGATAAACGGTTTTGCATTAGCACCGCCCAAAATCGGATGTAAAATAGGTGTTTCCACTTCCAAGAAACCCAAATTGTTTAAGTATTCGCGCATAGCGGAAATAATTTGGCTACGCTTGTTTAATGTTTTCAACGTTTCTTCGTTTGTAATCATATCCAAATAACGTTGACGATATTTTGTATCCGTATCTGTCAAACCATGGAATTTTTCCGGTAAAGGCAATAATGATTTGCTTAAAACGGTCAAATGTTGAGTGTTGACGGATAATTCACCGCGCTTTGTCCGGCGAACAGTTCCTTCAACACCGACAAAGTCACCCAAATCCAACAAAGCCAAAATTTCTTTTTCCGATTCGGGCAAATTTTCCAAAGATGAGAAAATTTGAATCTTTCCCGTTTCATCATAAATATCCATAAACATACCGGAGTTACGGATAGCTTTAATACGACCGGCAACACAAACAACATCTTGCGTTTGTTCTTCATTCGGCAAGTCGGCATATTTTTTGTTCAAAGATGCCGAATTAAAATTAGGGCGATAAATATGCGGATAAGCGTTCAATCCTTGTTCTTCAATTTTTTTCAGCTTTTCCAATCGCATAGAACGTTGATCCAAATTGTTGTTTTGTGTATTTTCCTGTGTACTCATTTTATAAAAATCCTTTCATTGTAGTAAATTCTAACATTTTTTTTAAAATCGTCAACATTTTATTTGAAAAATTAAAAGCTTTTTGTTAGTATAACTCAAAAGGTATCGAATCCAAAAGGAGTATTTTCGTGTTATCTTATTACGATAGTTTGTCATTTTCTGTTCGAAAAGAAGGCTCTTTGTTCAGCTTTTGTATTGCGTTGCTGATGTTTTCTTTTTTGGCTTTGGCATGCTATTCATTGGATCAAGAATACGGAATTTTGAACGGGAGTATTTTAAAAAGTCTTGAAGATCCGACAACACGGGTCATTATTTTGAATACCGTTTCCAGAAAATTAGCATCAATTTGCCTTTGGATGATTTCCCTTTATTTTTTGCTTTTTTCTTTTCAGGTTGTTTATTCCAAAAAAGAATTATTTCAACCGACCGTCCATTCAACAAAATCTTTCTTTTTAATTGCAACGGCCAAAATGATGTTGCTGTGCGCACCGATTTTAATTGCGCTTCATTCTTTTTTTCCAAAATTATTCTTTTACGGTTTAAGCTTTTTGCTTGATACCGGTTATTATCAAAAAAACGTGGCATTTAATTTCCCGTTTGACAAAGATGCTTGCATTTGGTGGGCAGGGGGATTGTTTATTTATTTTATCTATGCCGTTCTGCTGTTTTTGGGACATTTTTCGTTCTCATCATTGTTTAATTTGAAGTTGTTTTTACGCCGCATAAGTGTTGTTATCGAATTGGTTTTCCATATATTAGTGTCTGTTGTTTGGGTGGTTTTGCTTGTGGTGGCTATGAATTATTGTTGTTTGAAATTTGATACATTATATGTGTGTTTCTTTGCCTTATTGATTTACTTTATTTGCACCATAGCTTCTTCATCACGTTGGGTGTTCATGTCACTTTTCTTGGTTGTTTTGGGTATGGGATTTGCCTTAAACAACTATTTGGGATACGAATTTTTCAGAAAATATATGATACTCTTTTTGTTGATTGCCTTGGTATATTTTACATTCTTTTTTATTGTGGGGGCTTTTTTCAGCACGTTGGCGTATTCTTTTGCTTCAACGGCGTATGTGTTCCGTTTCAATCAAACGCCGTCAAAAGATGTTAAACAACAAGCGCCTGAAAAATTGCGCCGAATAGACGAATTGTATAACGTTTACTTGAAAGAACACCGAAACGATGTTCAAGATAACTTTTTTCATCATATGGAGGAATAAAAATGAGGACATTTTTACAATTATTTAAAAAAGCGATGGGATTACCGTTATTGGTATGGTTTGCTTTGTTTTATTTGTGGCGGTTCATACTTGCTTATTGTATGTTAGCGCCTGTTGAAGACGTAGAGATTTGGACGTATGTTTTGGTTGGTGTAATTCTTATCGGCATAGTAATCAAACTTTGGTTTATCGGTTATCTTTTCTGCGTTGCTTCTCGTATATCAGCGGGCAGTCCGAAACCATTGTATCCGTTGGGTTTGAAAACATCCTTTGTTATGGGAATTCGTGTTTTTAATCGTTTAATCTTTGTTTTATTGCCTTTGATTACGACACTTATTGCCGTTGCGTTGATTAACGAACCGATAGCAGAAGGATACTTTAACGTTTTCCGTTGGTTTTATATTGTGTTCTTTTTTGTTCCGTTCTGTTTATATTTTGTTGCAAACAGCGGAAATTTGCCATGCCTTTTCACATGGGAATATTTTAAGAAAAATTTGGATTTAGTTTTAGCATTTATATTTTCCTGTGGCTTTGTACATTATGCTTGGATTTTCATTACCCAAGGGATGTTGTCGTTGATGGGGAATGTTTATGTTTTTTCTTGGAAAGAAGAAATGCTTACTACCGCATATAATTTCTTGGATGTTTATCGGTATGCGTTTGTTGCGGTTTTGTTAGGATATTTAGCCGGCAAAACAAGGGAAGTTCCAGATGAAGCTCCTGTGGTTGAACCGGTTACGGAAGCAAAAGTAACTGAAACAGTAAAAGAAGAAAAATCCGTGGCTTCTGCGAAAAAGCCTGCTTCGGAAAAGAAGAAAACCGTCAAAAAGGTTGCGACTAAAAAGGCAACATCAAAGACGGCTTCTAAAAAGACTGCTGCCCCAAAAACAGCGACCAAAAAAACGGTCGCCCAAAAGCCTGCAACTAAAAAAGCAAAAGGCAAAACCGTTAAAAAATGAGTGATATTTGCCCTTACTTTAACACGTGTGGCGGGTGTCAGTACCAAAACTTATCCGCCACGGATTATTGTGCCTTAAAATTAAAGTTTGTTCAAAATGCTTTGGACAGCGTTCATTTGAATGCGACCGTTTTGCCGATAATTGAAATTGGAGCACATACCAGACGCAGAGCAACTTTTGCTTATCAATCCGGCGTGTTGGGTTTTAATGAAAAACACAGTCATAAAATTGTGCCGATTCAAAATTGTTTGGTTTTATCGCCGGCATTGGAAGATTTATTGCCCGCTTTACATCAGTTGGCAAAATCTTTTCAGGGGACGGGTGATGTGGCTGTTTTGATGACGGATTTTGGTGCCGACATTACCGTTGTTCCGCAAAAAGTCAAAGAGAAACGTTTCCATTCCAAAAAACGTCACAATTCGACACAAGATATTGCTTTTTTGGAAAAGATTACAAAATTTTGTCAGGATAATTCCGTTGTTCGCTTTGTTTATGACAACGATGTTTTGTTTCAATTATGTCCTTTGCCGTTTCCACCAAACGTTTTTATGCAACCCAGTATGGAAGGGGAAAAAGCGTTGGTGGATTGGGTGTTAAAAGCTTGCGGTGACGCCAAAAAGGTGCTGGATTTATTTTGCGGATTGGGGACTTTTACAAAACCATTGGCATTTGCCGGCAAAAAAGTTTTGGGTATGGATATTACCGCCGAATCAATTGATGCTTTGAACAGTTCGGGTGTTCCGGCAACGGTGCGTGATTTGTTTCGAGCCCCCGTATTGCCCGAAGAATTAAACCTTTATGATGCCGTTGTTTTGGATCCGGCCAGAGCAGGGGCAAAAAGTCAATGTGAAAAATTGGCTTTGTCGGAAGTTCCAAAAATCGTAATGGTTTCATGCAATCCATTGACTTTTGCACGCGATTGTCGTATTTTGTCGGACGGCGGTTACCAAATACAGTGGGTGCAACCCGTTGACCAATTTATTTATTCCGAACATTTGGAAATAGTCGCTTTATTGACACGTAATTAGTGCTGGACAGAACCTTTTTTTTGTGCTATGGTCAAAGAAGGAAGGTTGAAAAAGCCATGAGATTAAATGTTTTTGCCGTTATAGACAGTGGAATCGGATTGACCCGAGTGGTCTTTCATTCTGCGTTGGTCATTTTGGCAGGCAGTATAGGATCCGCTGTCGGCGGACCGGTCGGTTTGGCGGTCGGTTTGGGAATAATGGGCTTTTCTCTTTATGTTCCGATTATGGAAGATTGGGGTGCTTTTCGTGGAAACGCCAAAAAGTTTTGGAATGATTTGACGGAACCTTCTTACACTTACAGACGCAAGAAAAGATACTGTGACGATCCTATCGTCCTTAAATACAGACAGGCAAAAGCAGCACGACAACAACAGCAGTCGGTCGAAGCAAACAAACCGCAACCGGTTAAAAATCCGCATTCAATCAATTCAGATAATGTTGTGGTGGATACAAGCAGAACATTTGATGTTTCTAAAATAAAAAATCCACATTCAATTGACGCAGATGAGATTGTAGATACAAGCAGAACAAGAGATATTAAAACAAAGAAAGTAAATTCATTTAAAAGATCCGTGGCAAAAGCCAAAATACTTTTACGCAATAACGATATAAATGACGAAAGAAAATCGTTAGAAAGACAAAGATACAGAAAAGTTGCCAGTTTTGACAGTGGCGCTTATCGGAAAACTTATTCCGATTATGAAAGAGGATAATTTCCCCATAAAATTTTACATTACATCAGATGCCTGAATCAACAGTTGCATATCCGTTGGCATAGGCGCTTTAAGTAAAATGTTTTTGCCCGTATTGGGGTGAATAAATCCCAATTCGGCAGCGTGCAGGGCTTGACGCGGAAATAATCGTAAAATTTCGGGCGTTCCTTTTGGTGCGTTTCCGTATGTTTTATCGCCGACCAACGGGTGCTTTATCGATGTCATGTGAACGCGAATTTGGTGCGTTCTGCCCGTTTCTAAACGACATTCAATTAAACTGGCTTTACCATTGAAAAGCGGTTTAATCAGCTTGAAATGTGTAACGGCCGGTTTACCGCCTTGTTGAACAATGGCCATTTTTTGACGATTTGTCGGACTGCGCCCGATGTTACCGCGGACAGTTCCTTCATAAGGGGTCAGGCCGTAAACAACGGCTTGATATACACGATGAATGGAATGAACGGAAAATTGTTCGGATAATTTTTGATGTGTTATATCGTTTTTGGCAACAACCAAAACGCCGGAAGTTTCTTTGTCAATACGATGAACAATGCCGGGGCGTTTAACACCGCCGATACCCGATAAAGAATCTCCGCAATGCGCCAACAGAGCATTGACCAAAGTGCCGGAAAAATTACCTGCGCCGGGGTGAACAACCATGCCGGCCGGTTTGTTTAACACAATCAAATCATCGTCTTCATATAAAATATCCAACGGAATTTTTTGTGCGGTCGGAGTGGCCTCTTGCGCCGGTGGTAAAGTCAAATCAAAAGTTTGTCCCAATACGACTTTAAAATCGGCCGGTAAATCGGGTTTTAAATATCCGTCTTTTATCAAAGATGAAATGCGTGTGCGTGATAAATTTGTCTTTGAAGACAAAAACTTATCCAACCGTAAACCGACTTCGGACGGGTTCGTCACCTGAATATGTAATTGCTGTGTTTCACTCATAACAAAAAAGTATCATAAAACAGATAAAAAATAAAGTGCTTATTAACGAAAAATTCACTTTCTTTGGTCATAATGACCTTTGGTAAATGACGATTAAGGTAAACAGCTATGGCTATTAATGCTAAAAATAGTAGAGTTTGTGCGTGTATCCTGATGATACTGGTATCATTGGGATTGGCTGTTTGCTTATCGTTATGTTTACCATCATTTAATCGTTCTGATTTACCACAAAAAAACACGCACGAAATCTTTTCTTTGGAAGAAGCCCGTTCTTCTTATGAAAACGAAATTAAAAATTCCATTCAAAGTATGTTAAACACTTGGCTGGGCGCAGATAATGCAAAAGTCAGTGTCCATGCCGATATGGATTTTTCACAAAAAGAGCAAACGCAAGAATTGTTGGATTTGGACAATCCCGCTTTATCCAAAGCCGCCGGCGATGATGTGGAATACACTTATTCCAAACAAATGATTTCTTCATCATCCAAAAGCGGACAAGTAAAGCATTTGTCCATTGCGGTTTTGCTGGATCAGCAGAAATTGACAATTTCCGATTCGATGCGGGCGGATATTACACGACTGGTTGAACATACTGCCGGATTTGATGTGGCACGTGGCGATTCGTTGGAAATTATCGAAACATCTTTTGCGCCGGTGCCCTTCTTTTCAAATATGAGCATCTGGCAACCGTCTTTATTCATTTTTGTTTTATTGTTTGTTTTATTCGGTGTTGTAATGATCAGAAATGGTCAGATGGCAGGACAGATTGAACCTCCGCCAGCTGTTTTACCGGCATTTACCAATCCGGCGGTGGTCAATTCTGTTGCCATGTCATCGGCTGTGGAAGGTCAGATAACACCTAATGCGCTGAAAAAAGCACAAGATTTAATCCAAGCAAAACCGGAAGAAACGCTGACGTTGTTGCGTGGTTGGTTGTGCCAAGGTGAAGGAGAGGTCAATGAATCCTAAACCTTTAGTTTTTTCAGAGCTGACAGGGGTGCAAAAGGCAGCCATTTTCCTGATGGCAATGGGAGAAAATGTAACGAAAAACATTTTTACTCAAATGAGTAATGATGAAGTTCGGGATATTTCTTTGGCCATGGCCAGTTTGGGAAAAGTAGATGCTCATTTGGTCGAACAAGTCTTAAATGAGTATTCATCACGCCTGACAGCACCATCTTCTGTGACGGGAACTTTTGAGATTACGGAAAAGTTTTTATCACAGGTTTTGCCACCCGAACGGCGTGCGGAAATTATCGGTGAAATGCAAGGTCCGGCCGGTCGTACGATTTGGGATAAACTGCAAAATGTCAATGAAGAAATTTTGGCAGATTATCTGAAAAACGAATATCCGCAAACGGTGGCGGTTATTTTGGCGCGTTTATCACCGGAGTATGCGGCAAAGGTGATGGCTTACTTACCGGACGGATTTGTTATGGATGTCATTATGCGCTTGTTGCATTTGGAAAAGGTGCAAAAAGAAGTTTTGGATGAAATTGAACAAACAATCAAGGACGACTTTATGTCCACTTTGACAGCCAGTGAAGTTCAAGATTCTTCCGAACGGGTTGCGGGCATCTTTAACTGTTTGGATCGCCATACCGAAAACCGTTTAATGACGGGATTGTTTGAACGTAATCGGGAAGTGGCAGAAAACATCCGTTCACAAATGTTTACGTTTGAAGATTTGGTTCATTTGTCGGGTGAAAGTTTGCAAAAGATTTTGCGTGCCGTTGATCGAAAGAAAATTGCATTGGCTTTGAAGGGGGCTTCGGAAAGTTTAAAAGGCGTTTTTTTGGAAAATATGTCAGAAAATGCCAGTTTAATGTTGATGGAAGACATGGACGCTTTGGGGGCGGTTCGCTTGAAAGATGTCGATGCAGCGCAATCTTTGATTATTGATATGGCACGGAAAATGGTACAAAGCGGTGAAATCGAAATTTTGGGCGAAACCGATGAAAATGAAGAAATGATCAATTAGGGAAGGGGAAAGATAATGAATGAAAAACAAAAAGAAGCTTTCTTAAAAATGGCGGAAAAAAATTTAAGCGGTGCGCGTGGTTTGGATCAAACACCGCAAGCACGCGGTATGGAAATGGTTTATGATATTCCGGTTACCGTTACGGCCGTTTTGGGTAAAACAACTTTGACAATTCATCAGTTATTGGGAATGAACGAAGGATCTGTTTTGGATTTGGATAAACAAGTCGGGGACAGTGTTGATATTTACGTCAATAACAAAATGATTGCAAAGGGTGAATTGGTGGCGCAAGGCGACAAATTGGGAATTACTTTGACGGAAATTTTAAAGGTTTAATTATGCAAAAGAAAATACTTCGGGCAAGTCGTTTTGATTTTTCGGTATTCTTTGGTTTGGCGGGGGCATTTGCCTTTGTTGCCATCGGTATCGGGTTATACAGTTCCATATCGGCTTTTTTGAACTTGCCTGCTTTGTTGATTGTTTTTGGCGGAACGTTGTGTGCGGCAATGGTCAGCTTTTCATTGACGGATGTTTTGCGTGCTTTTTCCAGTATATTTAAGTTGATTTTCGGATTTTCCGCGTCCAATCCTGATGTTGGTTCGGCGATTATGCGCGCTTCCGATATTGTCCACACCAACGGATTGTTGTCATTACAAAAAAATTATATGAAAAGCATACCGGCACGTTCTTTTTGGGCTGATGGATTGAATTTAATGATTGACGGTATGACGGGCGCCGAATGTGACCAAATAATGCGCAGTCGTATGATGAGTACTTATGCCACACAGATGAACGGCGTTTCATTGTTAAATAAAATGGCGGAAATTGCACCGGCAATGGGACTAATTGGAACTTTAATCGGTTTGGTTCAAATGCTTTCCACATTGTCTGATCCGTCAGCTATCGGACCGGCAATGGCGGTTGCTATGTTGACGACTTTCTATGGTGCTTTATTTGCGTATTTGTTTTGTTTGCCGATTGCTTCCCGTTTGGAACAGGTGGCAGAAGCTAACTTGGCCCAAAATCAATTGTGCCTGATTGGTTTTAAGGCGGTGGACAGCGGGCAAAATCCACGTAAAACACAAATGGAATTGAATGCTTTGTTGCCAAAAGAAAACCAGTTAAATTATTTTGAAGGGTAATAGATGCGGATAAAAACTTACATAGCACAATCTGTTCCCGAAGCGATGAATAAAATTCGCCAAGATTTCGGTAATGGTGCTGTTATTTTATCCAATCACAGAACGTTGGAAGGCGTACGTATTACCGTTGGTTTGGAAGACAACGATGTCGAAACGCAAATACAAGATGCTTTGTTCGGTTCCCCTATTGACCAGCGAGCCGAAAAGATACAAAAAGCTTTGTTGTCGGTTGGTGTGCCGGCTTTGTTGGTGGAAAGAATTTTGGATGCTTTGCCCAGCATAATGGACGAATCGGAAACGGTATCTTTGACAAAAGCTTTGGATAAAGTGTTTCAATTTGACCCGCTGCCCGTCAATTCGACAAAGCGCGCTTTTATGTTGGTGGGTGCTTGCGGTTGCGGTAAAACAATTGTGACGGCAAAAATGGCGGTTAAAGCGAAAATCAGCGGTAAAAAGGTTGCCGTTATTACAACGGATGTTAAACGTGCCGGCGCTATTGAGCAATTGGAAGCTTTTACAAAAATTTTGGATTTGGATTTAATAAAGGTTCGCAAGCCGGATTTATTAAGAAACGTTGTTGAAGAAAATCGGACAAACAGTGATTTGATTTTGATTGACACGCCGGGAATCAACCCGTTTTTATCAACGGACATAAATTTATTGAAAGATATGTTGAACGATACGCAGGGCATAGAACCTGTATTGGTTATGTCCGCCGGAATGGATGCCACTGAATCCGAAGAAATCGGTGGTATTTTCCAAAAATTAGGGTGTCATCGTTTGCTGGGAACCAGATTGGATTTATCACGCCGGTTGGGGAATTTGCTGTGGACGGCACAAAGTAACGGATATGCACTGACTGATGTCGGGGTCAGCCCGCATGTATCGGAAGGCCTGTGTCCTTTGAAAGCAAAATCGTTGGCTGAATTGTTATTATTAGAAAACAAAAAAGGGGTTGTTTAATGAATATTTCACGTATTTTATCTTTGCCTACACACTTATCGATGGCGCCGAAAAATGATTTGCCTATGAAGGGACGCAATATGATTGCCGTTGCTTCCGGTAAAGGCGGTGTCGGTAAGACTTGGCTATCCATTTCAATGGCACACGCATTGTTCAAAAAAGGGGAAAAAGTGTTGCTTTTCGATGGTGATTTGGGGTTGGCAAATGTGGATATTCAATTGGGATTAGTGGCTCAATACGATTTGGGATCGGTTATTACCGGAAAAGTGCCGATGACACAGGCCATTTCAAAATCGGAATTGGGTTTTGATGTGATTGCCGGTCGTTCCGGTTCGGGCAGTTTGGCCAATATCCCTCTTTCACGTTTACAGTTGATTTTTGATGATTTGCAATTATTGTCCAGCCAATATGACCACGTTATTATCGATTTGGGTGCCGGTGTTGAAAAAGCCGTTCGTTTGTTTGCTCAAAATGCCGGAACGTTGATGGTTGTTTGCACGGATGAGCCGACTTCTTTAACGGACGCATACGCCTTTATCAAGATTGTTTCAACGGAAAATCCGGCCGTGGATATTCAGGTTGTTATCAACGCGGTCGGTTCGGTAAAAGAAGGCGAACGCACTTACGCAACGTTATTAAAGGCTTGCCAGGGATTTTTGAAAATTACGCCAAAATTGGCCGGTATTATTCGCCGTGATATGCGGGTTAGGGACGCTATTCGCGCCCAAACATCTATTTTGGAAGCATATCCGAATGCGGATGCTTCTGCCGATGTTCAAACTTTGGTGTCTGGAATAGAATAAAAAAAACACCAAAGATTGACTTTGGTGTTTTAAGATTTAACAAAATTGTCAATTATAAAGACGAACTTTCACTTGACGTTGATGTCGGTGCCTGTTCACCTTTTAAAATGTTTTGAATTTTTGCAGTTGCTTCTTCAATACCGATACCGGCACAAGCAGCATATTCATGAACTAAACGACCAAAAGCATGTTCGAAAACTTGACGTTCACTGTATGATTGTTCGCCTTTATCGGCCGGTTTGTTCAAATCACGAACAACTTCTGCAATTTGACACGGATCGCCGGAATTAATTTTTGCATCATATTCTTGGCTGCGGCGACTCCACATAGTTTTTTTAATTTTTGGTTTTCCTTTTAAACTTTCCAATGCCGTTTCCATAATGTCAAGGGACGACAAAGGACGTAAATGTGTTTTTCCAACATTTGTCATAGGAATACGCATTGTCATTCTGTCCTTGTCGAAGTTGACCGCAATGAGCTCCAACTTCTGTCCAGCGACTTCGGATTGTGTAATGTCAACAACTTTGCCGACACCGTGCGTCGGATAAACCACAAAATCCCCCGGGTTGAAACGATATTCTTTACTCATTTACTTTCCTTTTCTTCTTAAATCATGCTAATACATATAGCACATTTTTTTGAAAAAATCAAACATAAAAAAAGCTAACCTTTCAAAAAAAGTTAGCTTTTTGAACTTATTTGTCTGCAACAGGCCATTCTTTCGACTTTTCAGCGTTGAAAGCAATCCACTTTTCATCCGCTTCATCGGAAGAAGCAATAGCGCCTTGCGGGCATTCGGAAATGCAAATTCCGCAATCAATGCATGTATCCGGATCAACAACTACTTGCGTGTCGCCTTCGTGAAAAGCACTGACAGGGCAAACTTCTACGCAACTTTTGCATAAAACGCAAGAATCATTTACTACTGATGCCATTTGTATACTCCTTTTTAATGTTAAAAACATTCAACCATTAGACTAAAAAAAAGAAAAATTCAAGTCTTTTTTTTATTGTGCTTGCTTTTTTCCTTATTCCATACCATATAATGATACACATAATGTATTAAAATGGAGTTAAAAAATGTCACAAACTGAAAAATATGAATTTCAAGCCGAAGTTGGCAAAGTACTAGATATTGTTGTCAATGCACTTTATTCACACAGTGAAATTTTCTTGCGTGAATTAATTTCCAACGCTTCTGATGCAGCAGATAAATTGCGTTATAGCGC
>JAGBRF010000046.1 GCA_017632555.1 Alphaproteobacteria bacterium
CATCACTATATTGGTTGGGGCACTTGGCACATTCGTCTGGTGACACATTTCCAAACCAATAATTGTTTCCACCTGTTGACGCCATACATTTTAGACATCGTCCGCCATTATAGGTGCTATACATTCGATTTTTACATTTTCCACAATTTTCTTCCGATACATTAACACTAACCCGTGTGTCGTCACAATCAACACACGTTCCGTTTCTGTCTTTAAACCCGTATGAACAACGGCGTTTTGTGCATTTACCGCACTCTCCGCAATCGGAATCTTTTTGGCATGATTCCATATTGTTTGTCAGCTCATCATTATAGAAAAAGCCGATAATGTTATCCATTTCGGCAAGGCATTGATTTTGCAATTTGTTGGCGATAATTTCTTCCGCCCACTGCGGGTGACGTTGGGTTATTTCCACGCAAACGTCATACGGAACGCTGTCCACCAAAACGACAAAGTTTTTCCATTCTTCGCCCTCTAAATAAGCCGAAAAATTGTATGGCGTTTGCTGTTCGAATTGACCCTTTAACGAGGTTTCTTCATCCACTTTTAATTTAGTGTACACCCCGTCCAAAACGACCAAACCCGCCAACCGTGCATCTTCCATCAACCGATTGACCCGATCGGCCAATAATGCTTTTTGATAAAAAATAAATCCCAAAGTCAGCAAGCCGACCAACGCCAAAACACCCAACATTTCCATCATTATTCGACCGAATTGTTTTTGTTGAGTTTCTTTTGTGCGGACTTTGTGTTTAATCAAGCTCATATTGTTTCCCGTTTTGCAAAACTTTTGTGCTATTTTACGGGCGTTTTGCCCGATTGTCAAACAAATTTTATTCGGGGCTTTTTGGAAAAGTTTTTGATTACAAATCAATATATTCAAAATATAATTACAATGTGATTACTTTTTCTTTATGGCTTCCGAGCCGGAAACCACGTCTATCAGCTCTTCCGTAATGGTGTCTTGTCTTTTTTGTTGATATTCTTGATTCAAAATTTCCAACCTCTCATCGATGTTTTTTTCTGCATTTTGCATATTCACCATACGCGTATGATGTTCCGCCGCCAACGAATAAGTCAGCGAACTGGACACTTCAATCATCAAATATTATTTTATTAACTCTTGAATCAGTATGTTTGTCGGCAAAGTCACCAACGGCACGTTGTTTGTTTTCCACGGTTTATGCTTTAAATCCCGGACTAACTTTTCCGAAAAAGGCAATAACAGAATATTTTCCAAACTGACGGGCTTGCCTTGTTCCCGTTTATGATAAAAAACTTCGACTCGGGAAACTTTGTATGTTTGCATGGCTTCATAAATACGCATAATAATCGTTCCCGCCAAGGAATTGACGAACTTTATCGAATTAGAAATGGCGTATTTGGCAAACAAATTCAGATGAGCATTTTCCGCCAATACAGCGACTCGCTTGCCCACCGTCAAAAACAAAGCGTCCGATTTTGAAATGCCCGATTGCATTAAACTTTCTTGCGCCTGATCCAAAATTTCTTTATTAAAGCGCCCGACCAACCCGTTATCAGAACCGATGACTATTGCCAATGTTTTTCCTTGTCTGTTTTTGGGTTGCGGTGGCATGGAACGGCATTTTAACAGCGCATGAAAACCATCACGAATATTTTTGCGATACCCCTTCAAAGACGCGGCCGCTTCATCATATTGCAAAATGCTGACCGAAGATAACGACTTCATCGTGCTGACAATGTCGCGTAAATCCCGGGTCGTTTTTATGCGCTTTTGCAATACTTCCAAGCTGGGCATTTAAGGCAAAATCCTTTCACGTTGCAAAGCTTTTTTGAATTCGGCAATCATCTTTTCTTTTGTCTTTTCATCCAATTTTTCACGATTCGCTATGGCTTGTTCCAACGCAGAAAAAGTCGTTTTCATCGTTTGCGATATAATTTGCTGTGCGCGTTTGTTTTTTTCTTCGTCCAACCCGTCCAACAATCCGTTTATCGTTGCCAAGAAAATAGCAATCTGGTCGCTGACTTTTACCGTTTGGAATTGACGTTGTTCCATAACCAAACGAATCGCACGCCCACGATTCAATCTTTCCAAAGTCGAAGCGTCCATTTGCGTACCGAATCGGGTGAACGATTCCAATTCTTCAAACTGCGAATAAAACAATTTCAACGGCCCCACCAAAGATTTATAAGCCGGCAACTGCGCATCGCCACCCACTCGGGAAACAGAACGCCCCGTATCTATGGCGGGCATAATGCCTTTTTGGAACAAAGGCGCCGATAAATAAATTTGTCCGTCCGTTATGGAAATAATGTTTGTCGGCACATAAGCGGAAATGTTTCCGGCTTCCGTTGACACAATCGGTAAAGAAGTCAAAGATCCGCCACCCAAGTTTGAAATTAAATGAGTCGACCGTTCCAACAACC
>JAGBRF010000047.1 GCA_017632555.1 Alphaproteobacteria bacterium
AAGTGTGCGCGCAATTTCCTTTATTGGCACTGCGTCCCGTTAAAAAATTCGAAAGCAAACAACGACCGGAATAGCTGACACACATAGCGCCATGCACAAAAACTTCCAAAGCAATATCCGGACATTTTTCACGAATTTCACGCATTTCACGTAAAGGCACTTCACGTCCTAAAACACACAGTTTAGCGCCCAAATTTTTCCAATGTTGCACAGTCATCCACGAACAAACATTCGCTTGTGTTGAAATATGGCGCGGTAAGTCGGGACAAATTTGTCCGACATAATCGAACACACCGGGATCGGCAACAATAACACCGTCCGGTTTTAATAATTGAAGCATTTTAACGGCTTCTTCCAACCGTTCCATATCTTGATTGTGCGTAAACAAATTCAATGTCAAATAAATCTTTTTACCGATTGAATGGGCGTAATCGATACCCTGTTTCAAATCATCAATTGTAAATCCGCTTTTTGCACGTAAAGAAACGGAAGGCAAACCGCAATACACAACATCAGCGCCATACAAAAACGCTGTTTTTAATCTGTCCAAAGTCCCTGCTGGCAATAAAAGTTCCGGTTTCTTCATTAGTGGGCCTCTTTCCAATTTTTTCCGACACCGATTTCCGCAATCAAAGGAACGGACAAATGAACAATGTTTTCCATAACATCTTTTATCAAAGAACGGGCTTGTTCAACTTCGTTTTCAGGAACTTCAAAGACCAATTCGTCATGTACCTGCAACAACATTTTTGTCTTCATTTGACGTTGTTCAAGTTCGGATTGCATTTTAATCATCGCCATTTTAATGATATCAGCCGCCCCGCCTTGAATAGGCGCATTTATGGCCGCACGTGATGCAAAACCGCGCGTTGCCGGACTTTCAAAACCCGAAATAAAACATTTACGACCAAATGGCGTTAAAACATATCCTTTTTCAGAAGCAAATTGTATTGTCTCGTCCATATATTGTTTGATTTCCGGATATTTTTCAAAATAAGAATCTATGTAAGTTTTGGCTTCTGTTCTTGAAATACCCAACTGACGCGCCAAACCGAAAGCCGAAATGCCGTAAATAATGCCAAAGTTGATTGCTTTTGCGTTACGACGAACCATCGGATCCATATTTTCCATCGGAACCCCGAATACTTTTGAAGCCGTTGCCGCATGAATATCCAATCCGTTGGCAAAGTCTTCCTTTAATTGTTTCACATTTGCTACGGCAGCCATTAAACGCAATTCAACTTGACTATAATCCGCCGACATCAACACGCACCCGTTTGAAGCAATAAAGGCCGAACGAATTTCACGTCCCATTTCACTTCTGATTGGAATGTTTTGTAAATTCGGATTGTTTGATGATAAACGACCAGTTGCCGTCATTGTTTGTGAAAAAGTCGTATGTACGCGCCCCGTTCGATTGTTTATCAGTTTAACCAAAGCATCTGTGTAGGTCGATTTTAATTTGGTATATTGGCGATATTCCAAAATTTTTGAAGCAATTTCAACACCATTATCGGCCAATTCTTCCAACACATCGGAATCCGTAATCCAATTTTTACTTTTCGAACTTTTACGCCCGCCGGCAATTCCCATTTTTTCAAACAACAACTCACCCAATTGAATGGGGGAATTCAAATTAAAATGTTCGCCTGCCATCGCATAAATTTCTTTTTCCAACACATCGATTTTTTGGAAAAGTTGCAAACTGATTTTTTGTAAAGCATTTTTGTCGATTAAAACACCTTCATTTTCCATTTTTGTCAGAACGCTGATTAAAGGCCTGTCAATATCCTGATAAACTTTATTGGAATCACTTTCCTTTAATTTGGGCAAAAACAGTTGATAAAGTCGCAAAGTCATATCAGCATCTTCGGCGGCATAGTCGGTTGCTGTTTTCAAATCAACCTGTTTGAATAAAATGCTTCCGTTTCCCGTTCCGCAAACTTGCTTATAAGGTATCATCGTTTCGTTCAAATAAATTTGTGCCAAATCATCCAAACTTTTCTTATAAACATTTCCGTTCAAATCATAATCCATAACAATGGTATCTTGCAAAGTATCATCGGCCAAATTTACGCCAAAGTTCGTATGAATAACTTCCAAATCAAATTTGATGTTGTGTCCGATTTTGATAATGTCCGGACGAGCCAACAAACTCAACAAATGATTTTGAATAAATGATTTTGATATCTGTTTGGGGCGATTGGGTACCACATCAAACAAACTTAAATTTTCCCCCTGCTTTTCGGGCGTTCCTTCGCCACAATGATTGATGGGAATATAGCACGCTTTACCGGCTTCAACACAAAGTGAAATTCCGGCGATTTCAGCGCTTTGACTGTCCAAAGAATCTGTTTCCGTATCCAAAGCAACAAAGCCGGCTTTTTCGATTTTTTCGCACCATTTTAATAAATCTTTTTCTTCTTGCACACATTCATATTGGCGGACGATTTTTTCGGTCGGCACCGAAATTTCTTTTACCGGTTCCGGCTGTGGTAATGAGCAACTTTGTTGTAAAACCGCCTGCCGTTTTTTCATAAAAGAATCAACGCGTCCCAGCAAACTTTTAAAACTCATCTGTTGCAAGAAATCTTTTATTTTCTGTGCGTCACCGCTTTTTCTGCAAAAATCACTGATTGGTTTCGGTAAAGGCGCATTTGAATCCAAAACAACCAACTTTTGCGAAACAAACGCCTTTTCTTTTTCTTCCTTTAACAAGTTGGCGCGACGTTCCGGAATTTCGTCCAAATGATTATAAATTTCTTCCAACGTGCCATATTTGTTTATCAGTTCAGCCGCCGTTTTCGGACCGATACCATGAACACCGGGGATATTATCCGTTGAATCCCCCATCAAAGATTGAACTTGCGTCACTTTATCGGGCAAAACGCCAAATTTTTTGATAACATCTTCCGTGGAAACATAACGTTTTTTCATCGGGTCATAAAGCAATACATTTTCCCCGTCCATCAGTTGCATCAAATCTTTATCGGCGGAAACGACAACAACCTGATACCCTTCTTCAACACCTTTTTTCGCATAGGCGGCAATCAAATCATCGGCTTCGAAACCTTCTTCTTCAACATCGGCAACATCAAATGAACGAACCACATCGCGAATTAAAGGAAATTGCGGAATTAAATCTTCCGGCACTTCTTTGCGAGTTGCTTTGTATTCGGGACAAATATCGTTTCTGAAATTACGCCGAGCCGTATCAAAAACAACGGCAATGCAATCGTCCGCATTTTCGGTCATAAATTGCATCAACATAGATGTAAAACCGAACACGGCATTGACCGGCACACCATCAGAAGGTCGCGTCATCGGAGGTAAAGCATAAAAAGCGCGATAAATATATCCCGATCCATCAATCAGACATAAACGCTTTTTTTGCTGTGTCATATCTTATTTTGCTTTAAAAACACCGGAATAAGCAATTGCACAATGTTCTTCACAATAAATTTTACCGGGGACACATTCTTGACCACAGAAACAAAAATCCGGGTCTTTCGGGTCGCCTTCCGGCCAACGACATGAAGTCGGTTTCAAATCGACCAATTGAACACCTTTGTGTTTTCTTTTTTTAGGAACAACTTTTTCCACAATCGGTTCAACTTCAAAAACCGGTTCAGGCGGTAAAATACTGCTTGTTTCCACTGTTTTTTGTTTTGTTGCGGGAGCTTCCTTTTTCGTAGCACGCGCAACAGCAACGTGTTCTTTTTTCTTATCACGTTTAATGGGGGACGGACGACCTTCCAATCCCAAACGATGCGCTTTACCGACAACGGCATTTTTGCTCATACCGATACGGTTGCCGATTTCAACAGTGGTCAATCCTTTGTTCCACAAACGCTTTAATTCTTTGATCAAATCAGGTGTCCAAGCCATTTTTCAAACTCCTATTTTTATTGATGTTTTCCATATCATACACTAAAAATCTTAAAAGTCAAGCAAAACAGGCGTTCCTAAAAATAATAATTTATCATGGAACGTTTTCTTTAATTCATCTTCTTTTCCTTTAATCGCTTCTATATCGGCTTTTGTCGTATCGAACATATACACCAAAGCCGTTACCAATTTGCGTTGATAAGCATCTTTCGGCAAAGATTTTACTTCTTTCACTTCCGCACGAATAGCACGCAAAGCACCGGGGGAAGATGATTTCATACGATAAGCTTTTATAGTCGCATCACATTTTTGTATAAATTCGGGCACGGTCATATTTTCTGCCGTTACTTGATTTTCGAACCATTTGTCCGCCTCTATTTTATCCAGTCGAGAGATAATAGCATTACACGGATTGATATGGGCTTCCAACAACAAATTCAAATCCTTGTAATCCATAATTAAAATGTTTCGTCTTTCACGGCCTTGCGAACCGATTTCCAATTTTTTCAATTTACCCATAACCGTCAAGACGGAAGCAACATCACCCTGTGTTAAAGCCGAACGGTCGGATTTTTCTTCTTTCAATTTATATGTTCCTGTCATCAACTGCCCCAAAAAAGAATTCGGATCAATCGTTGTCGGTTTATATTCCACATCTTCCGCCGAAGCCATTTGTATTGTTAAAGGCACATATTCTTCGTGAGAATGCCCTTCTTCATCTTCTTCGGGCCACATTTCCGGCATTAAATACGGATAAAAAACCGGGTCAAGATAAAGCAAATGTTCCTTTGCAAATTCTTGCAATTGCGGAGCTATTCGTGTCGGTAATTTTCGCCGCCATTCAACAATCCCCGGCATCATACGCACTTTTTCGGAAATGCCGTACACGTGCCCCACCATAGGCATTGTGTATTGGTGATATTCGGGCGGTATCGAAAACAACATTTGAACGAACAAATCTTCGTTTTTCTTTGGATTATGCGTGATTTCGATAAATTCTTCGATGCTCATTTGTTCCATCAACTTTGACACACCTTGGGCATTTGCCGAAAAGATCGCAAAAATTATAGTCAAAAAAGCAACAAGTTTTTTAATCATTATCAATCCGATATCTGAACTTTATAAGTTAGCACAACGTCTTTTTCGGCTGGGACGGATATATCCCAATAAATTTTGTTGGCGCTTTCTTTTTGGCTTTTCAAACTTTCGGATAAAATTTTCCAACCGTTCGGAAGCTCTTGATTAAAGCGAACAGTAACCGGTGTTGTTTTGGCATTGCTGATTTTAACTTCAAATTCGGCTTGCGAAGTTTTTGCATCTAACTTTTTAAATGAAACTTTTTTACCTTTTGCCGTAATGTCAAAATCTTCACCCAAACGCAAACGAACATCTTGTCCTTTTGCCGTATGGCTGATTCTGTCTTCGCCGACAAAAATCAAAGCACCTTTTGAATCTTTTTCATATACACGCACCGTTCCTTTGGGTAAAGCTTGTCCTAATCCGTTTTCTTGTGTATTGGCAAAGGTCAAATACATTGCCGGCTTTCCGTTTTCAAAAGAAGCACCATAGTGAAAATCCAAAGGCGAATTGTATTCATAGGTTCTTTTTCCTTGAATATCATTTCCGGACAACAAAGCAACTTGTTTTGTTTGTTTGGATAAAATGTCTGTCGGGCGTTCAATTCTGTAAAGATAATAACCGCTGACTGATTCGACTTCCGGCATACTGCTTTTTGAAAATGCCATCAACGCCCCGTTAGCATCTGGCATGTAATCACCACGATTATGCACTGTATTGACATCACCGGCGACCAATTGCAATTGTGTGTTTTTATATGAAACAGATGTATTATTAGTCAAAGTAACCAACCCGTTCAAATCCACTTTGTTATCTTTATTTAATTCGACAACGTAATCCGCACTCCAAGAAATACCATTTGTCAAATAAGAAATTTCGGCGTTTTGAGTGGCTTCTTCACCGGCTTCAACATCAAACACCAAAGTCGGACGAGCCGATAAATTTTCCGGAACTTTTCTGAAAATAACACGTCCGGGATATGCTGTTTCAATTCTGTTTCCTATTTTCAAAACGGGTTTGTTCATATTGTATGCCAACAATTCGGCTTTGTTCGGATTGACAATACCGGTTGCCGGATCGATAAATTCTACATCAACCGTCTGACCAACGGATTTTTCCATCAAATTATCAAAAGTCAGCAAATCAAAGTTAAAATTTTGTTCCAAAACGCGAACGCCCTTTGATTGAAACAAAACAGATGAAGGGATAACTTTATCGGAAATATCAACGAACGACAACAAATTGCGCCCTTTTCCCAAATCGACTTGACGCACATCATTGACCAAAGCTCTGCCCGCATTATAAATGGTCATTGTTAAACTTTTTTGTTCCGATACGGGAACGGATTTTTCAACTTCAGCCCCGGCGGTCAAAGCAATCAAGCTGACCATCACAGATAAAAACAATGTTCTTTTTTTCATCTTTCTCCCTTTCAAGCACGAATTTGTGCAAAAAACATTTTTTCAAACTCACCCAACGGCAATCTTCTGCCCTTTAACATTATCAACAATGCGACATCGTTAGCATACGAATCTTTTTCCAAAGCAATGTCCAATTCACGTTGTTTTGCTTCGCTTAAAGAATGTTCTGTATATTCTTCAAACAACTGACGCATTAAAATATCCAATTTTCCTTTACGAATAAAGTGGTTCACACAAAGCATATATGCAACAAGAATGACTATCAACTCTGCGGAAATTTGATATATGTTATAAGATAAATAAATCGACAATACCACTGCAATCAACGGCAACAGAGCCCCGATTAAAATTTCACGGCGAACCAACAACATTTTTTGCCGATAGATATTTTTCAAAACCAACTTTCTGAAACTTTTAAGTACTTTTTCATTAAAAATCCAAGTCGATAATTTTCTTTCTTTTTTCAATCCGCCGAAAATGAACGACAGTATATTTTTTTCATAAAAATTGGATTTTGTATTTTCGCCACGCACCAAAATAATTTGCTCATTTTCATCAAAACGGACGGCAAGCAAACCTTTTTGCAACAAATGAATAATCATCGCAAACAAAGTTTTTGTGTCGGCTTTACGCATATAAACCCAACGCAACATTCCGATATCATAAGAAAACTTCGAACGCATTTTCGATAAAACTTTGTTGTTTTGCATATTATCTTTAACGTCCAAAGCGGTAAAGTGAAAATAAAGGAACATAACAACAATGCAAAGTAAAGCAACAATTATCCACCCGAAAACGTTTAATGTCTTGTCGATTTTTTCATCTGCGTGAATGGCAGAAAATCCTTTTGCGTCACCGACCAAATCCAATCGTATATCTACATATTCCGGCAATATTCTTTTGATTTTATAAACCAAATGATTGGCTTCGTCTGTGTATCCGTCATAAGCATCTTCGTTTATTTGATTGTTTGTTCCGAAAACCAATTGCGCTTTTGACAAAGTCGTTTGTGGCGGGTATGCCACCAAAATTTGAACACGTTCTGACGGATAAACCAAATCGCTGCCCAACAACGGCAAGAAAAGACTTGTTATATTTCCTTGTTGAAGCACCGCATCAGAAACAATGTAAGAAACTTCAAACAAATGAACACCTTTTGCCAGCCCTTCCCGTTCAAAGAACCGCAATTGTATATTGGTATCCGTTTTATTTATTCTGGGCGTAACTTCTTTTTTATTATAAGAAGCCCATACAAATTCTATTTTACTTTCTTGAATTTTGCCCAAAGTATCGGTATAAGATAACGGGTAAGAACGAACAAACGGCCCATTTTGCGGTTCGGATAAAACCAAAACCAAACGTTCCGTCACAACAACACTTTTATCTTCCAATATATTTACAAAAACAGAAAAAGACGGAATGTGTGTCACATAAGGAACGTCCAAACTGTCTTCACCCAAAACAGTTACACGAACCTTGCTGAATGTTTTTTGAGAAGTGCTTGTTTGCGGTTTTTCACCGAACGGTAAATAATTATCCGACTTTTGAGAATAAGCATTTGTGACGCAAACAAACGTCATCAGCAAAAAAGCAAAAAAAGTTTTCATTTCTTTGTTTTCCTTTTCGTATCTTTTTTATCACTTATCATACCCGCATTTTGAAGAAAATACGGACAAATATCCGTTATCGGACAATTGGCGCAATCCGGTTTTGTAGCTTTACAAATATAGCGCCCGAATAATACCAACAAATGTTGCGCATCGGCTTTGTATTTATCGGGAACAACCTTTGCCAATTTTTCTTCAACTTCCAAAGGCGTTTTGCCGGGGGCTAAATCCAAACGATTTGCCAACCGAAACACGTGCGTATCAACCGCAATCAACGGCGCATTATGTGCTACGTTCAAAAAAACGTTTGCTGTTTTACGTCCGACACCGGGTAATGTTTGTAATTCATCAAAATCCCGCGGAAATTTACCACCGAATTTATCGATTAGAACTTGGCTCATCGCCATAATGTTTTTCGATTTGTTGTTGTAATAATTTATGCTTTTAACGTATTCACGCAATCCGTCCAAACCCAAAGCAAGCATTTGTTCCGGTGTTTTTACCTTTTCATATAAGGGCGCTGTGGCTTTATTGACGCCACGATCAGTTGCCTGTGCAGATAAAATAATCGAAACCATCAACGTGTATTCGTTGATATATTCCAATTCACATCTTGGGTTCGGAAACTGCACCAAAAGTCGGTCAAAAAGCTTTTTTATATTTTCTTTTTCCATTTTATTTCACTTTGATTAATTTTTTACTTAACGAAATGTTTTTTATATGTTATTCTATACTTGAATAAAAAGAAAGAAAAAAATGAAGAATTATCTTTTATCTTTTTTCTATTGTCTTATCTACCTGGCGCTTTTTGGGCTGGGCTTTGGCGTTTTGTCCGCAATATTGGACGTTCAGACGTATCAAACAGTCATTACAACGGTTTCTTTCTTTTGTGTCGGAATGTGCTTTTTCCTGTGCATTTGGTTTTGTCAGGATGACCTTTTCTTTCTGTTATTTTTAAGTTTGCTCGTTTATTTGTTGGGCGGGTATTTCCGACCATGTTTCATCAGCACGGTACGATATTCGCATTTAGTTGCCTTTCCGCTTTTATGCTGGCTTTTGCCAATCAACATTTTCTTTTTACTGCGCATCAATTCCAACGATTCTTTTGTTTATCACTTCTTCAAAAAAATACTTATTTTACTTTCCGAAACCGCCCTTATTTATTTCTTTACTTATTTAATCCCGACCTTACTTGACGATACCATCTTAAAAAAACAAATAGCCTCCGTACTTTATTTCCCATTTGATATTGATTTTTATTTCCCGATATTGAGCTTTTTACCGTTTATCGTTTGTTTGGCTCTGATGCTTCGCCAAAAAACACAAAAATTGCCCCGTATTCAAGCATCTGTAACGGCTTTGTTTATTGTCATTTTTGCTTTACTGGTTTTCATTCCGTCCAACAATACCATTTTCTTTGAATTATGTTTTATCAGCGGTGTAACAACCGTTCTTTTTATGTTATTGCAAGTTTCTCACAGAATGGCATTTTTGGATGAATTGACAAATATGCCCGGACGGCGGGCTTTGATGACAGAATTAAAACAGTTGGAAAACAACGATTATACTTTGGCGATGATAGACATTGATTTTTTCAAACGATTAAACGACTCGTACGGACACGAAGTCGGCGATCAGGCATTAAGAACTATTTCGGCCACATTATCCCAACATTCAGTTGACGGAACGTTGTATCGGTATGGCGGGGAAGAATTTGTTTTATTGTTCCCCAATCGTCAGTTAGATGAAGTATTGGACAGTTTGGAAGGAACGCGTGTTTTGGTTTCAAATTCCGACTTTTTCTTACGCCCACGGAAAAACGCCAATCAAAACAATCAACCTTATTTAGCATCGTTGCATATTACGTTGAGTGTCGGCGTGGCACAAAAAATGCCTCATCAAACCTATGATGAAGTTATCAACGTTGCCGACCAAGCGCTTTATAAAGCAAAACAAACCGGCCGTAACAAGACGGTTTATAACAAAAGCGGTAAATTTTTCGAATTATTCTAAATTATTTTGATGCGTTCATTTGACGAAGGAACTCTTCTGCCTTGTCAGCAGATAACGGGCGTGCGAAATAAAATCCTTGAACTGCATCGCAACCCAAATTCTTTAACATATTGACTTCTTTTTCGTTTTCGCAACCTTCGGCAACAACGTCCAAATTCAAAGCATGTCCCAAACCGACAATTGCTTTAATAATTTCAGAATTTTCACGATTGTTTTCCAAATCGCGCACAAAGGATTTATCAACCTTTAATTTATCCACCGCAAATTTGTGCAAATAACTTAAAGACGAATATCCCGTACCAAAGTCATCGATAGCTATACCGATACCCAAATCGGATAATTGACGCAAAATTTCACAAGCATGTTTTGTATCTTGCATCAACAAAGATTCGGTAATTTCCATTTCCAAAAATGATGGTTTGACCTTTTTAACTTTTAACAAATTTTGTATGGTTGATAGCAAGTTTTTATCTTGGAATTGAGCCGCCGACAAATTGACCGCCAACGTCACTTTGCCCAACCCCAACTTGTTCCATTTTTTAATTTGATCAAAAGCAACTTCCATCACATATTCACATAACGGCGTAATCAGCCCGGTATCTTCCGCAACGGAAATAAACAAAGTCGGTAAAATCAACCCTTTTTGCGGATGTTTCCAACGCACCAAAGCTTCAAATCCCGTCACTTTGCCACTCTTCAAATCCACTTGCGGTTGATAATCCAAAAAGAATTGTTTTTCCGCAATGGCTTTACGCCTATCACGTTCCAAAATCAAACGTTCTTCAATTTCTTGGTTCATTTCTTGCGAGAAGAAGAAATACGTATTAAATTGTGATTTTTTCGTTTTGAATAAAGCCATATCAGCATAGTTGAGCAACTTTTCAGCCGTATCCGCATCATTAGGTGCAACGGCAATTCCCATGCTTGCCGCCAAACAAACTTCCGTTTTATCGATTAAAACAGGTTCTTCCACATGACGAATTATCTTATGCGCTTGGCTGTTTACTTCTTCCAATGAAGAAACATTACTTAAAATAATACCGAATTCGTCCCCTTCGACACGCGCCACCAAATCTTTGGAAGAAATGCAGGAAACCAATCTGTCGGCGACTATTTTCAATATTGCATCACCGGCATCATGTCCCATTGTATCGTTATAACGATTAAAAGCGGTTATATCCAATAACAAAACGGCGGTTATGCCCTTATCTTTGTTCTTCTTTTCCAACGCTTGAACCAACTTTTCGTGGAAAAGAGAACGGTTTGGCAAATTTGTCAACTGGTCATAATTGGACAGGTGCAGAATCCGGCCTTCCGCATCTTTTTGTGCTGTAATATCATCGTTGATAACAACAAAGTGTGTGATCTTTCCATCTTGACTTAAAATCGGCGTAATCATTTCATTGCAAACAACCAACGAACCGTTTTTGTTTTTATTGACAATTTCACCGCGCCAAAATTTACCCGATAAAATGGTATCCCACAAATCTTTATAGAAAGAACGCGGATGCAATCCGGAACTTAAAATATCCGGCTTTTTACCTTGAACATCTTTTAATGTATAACCGGTCAAATTCGTAAAGGCTTCATTTATCCATATAATGCGCCCCGTTTCGTCCGTAATCATAACTGAATTCATAGCAGTTGAAATCGCCGTTCCCAGCAACCGTAAAAATGTTTGGTCGTTGGCGATTTGTAAAATCATTCCCAATCTTAATGCCACATTTTCAAAGCGATTCAAAACCAAATGCCCCAATTGAGAAACAGGTGCCAAAACCGTTAAAACACCCAAAGCTTCCTTTTTGGATAAGAACGGGAAAGCCATCAATCTGTAATCATTGCCGTCTTCATCTTTGACTTCATCGATACAAATTTCCATTTTTTCAACGGAACGAACCGCCGGATGTACCAATTCATCATTGCTGGTATAAAATGTGTTGACGGTAACCATATCAGCCATTTCGCCGACAGTGGCCAAAACTTGAACGCCCTTTTCTTCCTTGTCAACTTTGCCGACCCACATCAAAGGGCAAGAAAACATAACGGACAACTGGCTGGCGATGAAAGACGCAAATTGTTCCAACGTTTCGCCGATTAAAACACGGCGCAAAATAACATTGGATAAACTTTCCAAACGTTCATGGAATAAACGGGAAGTATCATCCTTTACAACACAACTGCAATATTGCACACCGTCTTTGTGATACGGGACCAAAGAAACATCTACAATAAATGATGTGCCGTCTTTTTTAACGCCCTGCTTATATAATTGTTCAACGGAGCCTTCCAACATTTCAAAAATCAATCCGCCTTCTTCTTTTTCCAAAGCCGTTGTTGCCGGCAAAATCAAAGAAATAGGTTTTCCGATTAACTCTTGTTCTGTATAGCCGAATAAACGAGTCGCAAAGGAATTTACTTTTCTGATAATTCCACCTTCGTCAATGGTAACGACAGCGTTCGAAACCTCGTCTATTTTTTTTAACACGATTATTAGACTCCCTATAAATTACCCTTGGCGCAATTTTATCAGAAAAAAATAAAAAAGGAAATACTTTTTTATTAAAAAGGAATAAATATTGATTTTGAAACGATTCGGCATAAAAAAAGCGGAGTAAAAACTACCCCGCTTTTTGATAATTTCTTTTGCTTATTCAATACAGCAATCAACGGCCTTACGAATAACCGCTTTCATTTTTCCGAAGATATTGTTTGCAACCGGTGCATCAGAATCGATATGCTTTGCTTTGCCTGATTCTTCGGGCAATGCCAGTTGAATTTTTTGTTGTAATTCTTCAACTTTCTTTTCATCGTCTTGAATCCACTTGACATCTTTTGCATCAACCAAGTTCATATTCAATCCCCAGAACAAGCAATACAAATCATAAGCTTGATTGAACAATTGGTAAGCTTCCTGTGTATTTCCCATACTTTGTTGTTTTGTTCCAACTTCCATCAAACGCATAGCAGAAGCCAACAAATGTTTTGAAATGCACCATACTTCGCCTTCATAAGCGGGAATGACTTTCAACATCAAATTTTTACGCAATTCGCGTATTTCCTGAACCATATCATAAAAGCTGTTTTTACCCGTTTTTGCACCGGAAAAAATCAAGTGTTCTTCAATGGAAATCAAGTTCATTATTGCTATTGTCAAATCCTGATCGGAAGACAAATCTTTCGGATTTTTCTTTTTAGCATTATCAACACGTTCGACAAATTCTTTTACATCTGCAGCTTTTTTCATTTTTACTCCTTAATTAAAAACTGACTTCATCATCGGCGGTTACAGCATCGGATATTTCCGGCTCTCCGCACAAACAGAAGGGATAAACAACCATCACAACATTAATCAAAGCCAACAAAGCGATTGGCACAACAACTTTTTCAAACGGGAAGTGGGCGTGTCCGCCGTTTTTGGCCTTCATCCACGCATAAAAATTGACACCCAAAATCAAAGCAACAAAACCCATCAATGTTGAAAATAAAAACGGGTCAAGATTGAAAACTTGTAAAATGATTCTGGGTTTATAGGTCAATTCTTTGATATACAGAAAACCGATTGAAGACAACCACATCAACATAGAAACCAATTTATATCCGGGGAAAGTCCATTTTCTTTTTTCCAAAAAACGAATCGTCCAATAACCCAACATTGCCAATAAAGCACCGCCCCACAAACCGACAATGCTGTCATCAACACCCAACTTACGAGCAAGCGTCAAAGAGCCCACAATTGCCACTGTACATACGGGACAAGCCGGATTGGCAAACGCTTTACTCATCGCGGCAAAAATCATTCCCAAACTTAATAATAATACTTTCATTTTTCTCTTTCTTTCATAAAACTTTTGCTCGATTATAAATCTTTTTCTTCATCTGTCAACAAGACTCTTTTCTTTTCTGCCAAACATAAATTTTTATCGCCGAAACGCTTGTATAATTTTTGAAAAGCATATGCGCCGTCAAACCAACCTACAAAAAATCCCAAAAGGGCTGCAAACACTTTACACACTGGCGACAACAATCCGAAACCGATTGCCCATACAATACCGAACCAAAGCCCAATCATAAATGCTTTCTTTGAAATATCGATTGCCGATACAGGACAATTGTTGATACATCTGAAACAACCGACACACCCCGTATGCCAATGCGGTCTGTCATCTTTGAACGTTATAGCATGGGCTGGGCAATCCATAACGCATTTTTTACACTGAACACACTTGGAAGTTGATACAAACGACAACCCCAATATGTGCCGTCCCAACACCAGATATAAAAAAGAAATAACATAACCGATTGCAATTTTGAAAATGTTTTCCTTTTGAACGGGCGGCAGACTTTCCAAAACCTTTAAATTATCGTTGATTTGTGATAAAGCCTTTTCCAACACTTCCCGTCTTTGTTCGAGTGTCAATTGAGATTCTTTTAAAAACAAAAAAGTATCCGGCATTTCAACATTACCGCCGGCAATAACTTCATATCCTTTGTCTTTCAAAAAGTTTTTGGCACACCGATATGAAATACCGGCAACACCACCGTTTACCGACCAAAAAATAGCTTTACGTCCGGCAACAATCGGCAACCGTTTTAAGTAAGCAATCATATTAGAAGGTATATTAAAAAAATAAGTCGGAGAAATGAATATATCCACATCAGCATTTGGCATTTGTGTTGGCAACGCCATTTCGATATTTTGCAATAAAACGACTTGATGTCCGATGGATTCCAATTGCTTTTGGGCACGTGTTGCAACCCATGCCGTATTACCGCAACCCGAAAAATAATGTATGGCAATTTTCATTTTCAAATACCCTTAATAAAGTTCCAACAATTTTTCAACCGAAATGTTTTGCGGCGATCCGATATCTTGGCATTCGCCATAAACAAAATCGCCCTTGCCCGATTTCAAAGCTTGGTAATTTTGACGGGCGCTAAAAAACGGAACGGCAGAATATTCATCGGCTTGCAAGAATAACTCTTCCGCCTTTTGAACATTCTTTTTCACACCACCGCGACCTTTTGCATAAAGTATCGCCAACATATTGGTTGATTGCGGATATTTTTTATCCGAACCGGCCTTTGCCAATTCAAATGCTTTTTGATATAACTTGGCGTCCATATACACCTTTGTCAGCAAACAATATGCCTGCTCTTTCTTTATCGCCGATAATTCATCAACTTCATTGCTTTCCATCGCCTTTTTCAACAAATCTTCTATCATTGTGGCATTTTGAGCAACGCCTTCGTTTATCAAGTATTCAGCCCGGACAACATAGGACGGAATATAATCGGATTCTTTGTAATTTGCCAGTAAGAACAAGTGTTTGTTTCGTTTGTTATCCAATGCCAACTGTCACCATTTTTGCCAATCTTGTAATTGACATTCAGGCAATCCCCTGAAAGGTGTCATCGGATTATTCAAATCTTCTATACTGGCCGCCAAATTCTGACATTCTTCGTCCGTAAATTCCAATTCATAAGGCGGTAACTGTTTTACCAGTCGTTTCGGAATAACGTTCGGGTTGACACACAAATCAACGCATTGTGCGTCCGGACGATAATAAATAACATATCGTTCGTTTGGAATTCGGCGTACAATAACGGCGGAAGAACGAATGTCTTCTACAACAAAACCATCAACAATTTTATCCCCTTTTTGAACGGTGTATTCTTGATTATTCGGCGCCCTTAAAACAGCGGTTCTGTCATACATATTTGAAATCAAGAACGGCTTTTTCTGTTGCCTTTTAAACCAATCCAAAACATCGGAACACGGACAATCTTCGACTTTCAAAAATTTCTTTTTACTCAATTGTTCCGGATCGGTCGCTTTGCAAGAAAACAAACGACTTTCTATGGCTTCTTTTGCATCATTCAAATAAAGGTGACCTTGTTCCAAATAACGCATTAAACCCAAATTTTCTTCGGCGGCGGGGCAACCCGACAAAATGGCTTTCCACAGATATTTTTTTGAAAAAGCCTGTTGCGTTTCATCTGAATTCCAATAAAGCAAAACACCCAAAGTGTGTGCCGCAGAAGCGCTGCCGGCATCGGCGGCAATTTGCAAATATTTCAAACCCTTTTCATGTTCTTTTTGTTCTTTACTGTTCAAATAAATTTTTGCCAAATCTTCATACGCCTGACGGGCAACAAAGTCTTTTTCATCGACCAATCTTTTTTTGTCTTTAATGTCATTCTCTTCGATAATTCGTTCCAAATAATTTTGGGCAAGCCCCTTTTCGTTTTTGGAATCCGCTTCTTTGGACAACCAATAAAAAGCAGGGATATAATCCAAATCGGCCGACTTTTGACAATACAAATGCGCATAATCATGTGTCGGAAAACGGCGACACAATTCATATAATGCTTTTTTATTTTCTTCGGCTGACATTTGCGGTGCCCATCGGTACCAAGCAACGCCTTCATCATCAAAAGCGCACAAT
>JAGBRF010000048.1 GCA_017632555.1 Alphaproteobacteria bacterium
AAAACGCGTTGATAAATACGGTGACTATAATTTTGGGATTGGCTGTTGGTTCAAAAATGGTCGCATCTTAATTTTTAGTTCCGAAAACATTGTTTATTTTGTTTTTGGGTGTTATTGCTTTTGGTATCGGAACGGCCAGCGGTGTTTTAATGGCAAAGCTGATGAATGTATTTTGCAAGGAAAAAGTAAATCCTCTGATTGGCTCGGCCGGTGTTTCGGCAATTCCGATGGCGGCACGGGTTTCCAATAAATTAGGGCAAGAAGCCGATCCGTCAAATTATTTGTTGATGCATGCAATGGGACCCAATGTGGCAGGTTCTATCGGTTCGGCAATTGCGGCGGGTATTTTGTTAACTTTATGTGGATAGGGCAGTTTAAAATGGTAAGAGAAGAAGATTTAATCAGTAAATTGAACGCACTTGATGTTTCGGGGCAGTATGATGAATTGCTCAATCAAACAAACTATTATTTGAAAGATAATCAGGAAACGTCTTTTTTGTATTTATTCAAAGGAAATGCTTTGCGTGAAAAGGGCGATTTGGAAGGTGCTTTATCCGCTTATCGTTGGGCGATTATGTATGACCCGAACAGCATTATTGCCAGAACGAATTATGCCACTGTTTTGTATTCCTTAAAAGATTATGTCGGTGCATTGAATGCGGCTGATGCGGCTATTTTAATGCAACCGGAATTTGCAGAACCGTATTTGGTCAGCGGAAACATTTTATCTTTGTTGGGTTGCCCGGAACAAGCCATGTATGCTTATCATCATGCTTTTGATTTTATGCCGTCCAATTATGTGTTGGGGGCTTATGTCGCAGAGCTTTATTCAAAGCAAGAAGAACCGGAAGAAGCGTTTAAGTTGCTGATGCAATTGTTGGGTGATTATCCCGAAAATGCGGCTTTGCAATTACAAATGGCCGTTACATTGGCATTTTTTATGCAAAATGGGGTACAATTGAAGTCGGTTGATGATTTCATAAACAAATGGCAAAAGGCTTTTCCGAATAATCCGATGGTCAGCGAAATTGCACCCGTTTTATTAAAGCATGAATTAAACTATACGCCATTGACGATTGAACGTTTGGCAATGGCTTTCGATTCTCTTTCCGCCGTTTATGATGAAATGAGCCAAGATGATGTGATTACCTTCATCAATATGTTGGAAAATGCTTTGCGTCCGATTTACGAAGATAAAGATGATTTGCGTGCTTTGGATATCGGGTGCGGAACGGGAACAAGCGCCCAACCGTTGCGTGAATATACTAAATCAGGTGAGTTGATCGGTGTTGATATTTCACAAAATTTGTTGGACATAGCCAAGTCAAAGAATATCTATACTCAAACAATTTGTTCCGATGTTTTGCCGTATATTGCGGAAGAATCTTATCCGTTTGATGTTTTGATTGCTTCTGAAACAATTTCGTATTTTAAGGACTTAAATCAAGCCTTTGAAATTTTGAATAAAAGAATGAATATGGGCGGGACAATGTTCTTTTCCGTAAGGCATAATACATTAAACAATGATGATGTCCTGTTATATCCGCCGTTCTTATACATTTTTTCGGAAAATTATGTGTCCGGCTGCTTGAATAAAAACGGGTTTGAAATCCAGTCGATTCAATCGATGCAGGACAGTTCAAACGAAACGATAAAAGATAAAAAATATTTTTATGTTGTAAAAAAAGTAAAAAATACTTGACAAAAACAAAAAATGTGTTATTATGGGTTCATCAAGAAAGGAAACCCCCTTTATAATTATCATATCCTTTTTTGATAAGTTGTTCAGGAAAGTCCCTTTCGCGAATGCGGAAGGGATTTTTTTCTTTAATTTCAATGCTGTTTTTTTATTATGAATTTTTTTGTGTTTTTTTTGCAAAAAAATGCAAAAAAAGCTTTTCTTTTTTGTAAAAAAAGACTATGCTGATTTTATGTATAAACCAGTTAGAAAAGGATAAAAAAATGGTAGGTAGTGTAAATAAAGTTGTTTTGGTTGGTAATTTAGGTCGCGAACCGGAAATCCGTCACACAAATAATGGTAAAAAGGTTGCCAGTTTCTCGCTTGCAACATCTGATATTTGGAAAGATGCAAACGGCGAACGCCAAGAAAAAACAGAATGGCATCGTATTGTTGTTTTTAATTCCAGTACAGCGGACTTTGTAGAACGTTTCTTGAAGAAAGGTTCGAAAGTTTATGTGGAAGGTTCTTTGCAGACTCGTAAGTGGACGGATAATTCCGGTCAGGAAAGATTTACAACGGAAATCGTTGTCGGTAATTTCAAAGGTGAAATTATCTTATTGGATCCGCGTGGGGAAGGTAATGATTCTTCTTTTGCGGGTGCTTCTGACAGCGGTTGGGATTCAACGGCTTCCGGTGGTGATATGAATTCGGCACCGGTTGACTTAAATGATGAAATTCCATTTTAATTCAATAAATTAAACGAATAAGTAAAAGAAAGAAATTAACTTTAAATAAAGGTGAATAATGACTGATACAACGACATTGACAACGGATATTGTTCCTGTTGCAATTGAAGAAGAAATGCGGAAATCTTATTTGGACTATGCGATGAGCGTGATTGTTTCACGTGCCTTGCCGGATGTCCGAGATGGGTTAAAGCCGGTACATCGCCGAATCTTATGGTCAATGCATGAAAATGGCTATGATTACAATAAACCATTCAGAAAATCGGCACGTATCGTTGGTGATGTAATGGGTAAATATCACCCGCACGGTGATGCGGCAATTTACGATGCAATGGTTCGTATGGCTCAGGATTTTTCAATGGGATTGCCCTTGATTTCATCACAAGGTAACTTCGGTTCCATGGATGGTGATAAAGCGGCTGCTATGCGTTATACGGAAGCACGTTTGGCTTTGTCGTCACATTGGTTATTGGAAGATATTGATAAAGAAACAGTTGATTTCCGTCCGAACTATGATGAAACATGCGCTGAACCGGTTGTTTTACCGGCTCGTTTCCCGAACTTGCTTGTCAATGGTTCAGGTGGTATTGCCGTTGGTATGGCAACGAACATTGCGCCGCACAATTTGGGCGAAGTTTTGGACGCTTGTATTGCTATGGTGGACAATCCGGATATTACAGTTGAAGAATTATATGAAATTGTTCCGGCTCCTGATTTTCCGACAGGCGGTATTATTTTGGGTCGCGGTGCGGCCAGAAGCGCGGCTTTAACCGGTCGTGGTTCAATTATTATGCGCGGTCGTGCTACAATTGAAGAAATCAAGAAAGATAAGAACGCTATCGTTATTACGGAAATTCCGTACCAAGTCAATAAAGCCGCTATGATCCAACGTATGGCCGAATTGGTAAAGGACAAAGTCATTGATGGCATTTCCGATTTACGTGATGAATCAGACCGTCAAGGTGTTCGTGTCGTTGTGGAATTAAAACGTGAAGCTCAACCGGATGTCGTGTTGAATCAACTTTACAAATACACGCCGTTGCAAACCAGCTTCCCGGTCAATTCTTTGGCATTGAATAACGGCCGTCCGGAAGTGATGAATTTGCATGATATCATTTCTGCATTTATTTCTTTCCGTGAAGAAGTTATCCGCCGCCGCACAATTTTCGAATTGGGTAAAGCACGTGACAGAGCTCACTTGTTGGTCGGCTTGGCAATTGCTGTTGCAAACATTGACCGCGTTATCGAAATGATTAAAGGTGCTCCGGACCCGTCTATTGCCAAGGCACAATTGATGGAAACAAAATGGGATGCCGCCGATGTAACCGCTTTGATTGACTTGATTGATGAACCGGACAGAAAGATTGTTGACGGTCATTATATGTTGTCCGAAGCTCAAGCCAAAGGTATTTTGGATTTGAAATTACAACGCTTGACCGGTTTGGAACGTGATAAGATTCATGCTGAAGTCGGCGAATTAAGTGAACAAATTAAAGATTTATTGTTTATTTTGTATTCTCATGTAAAATTGTATGAATTTATGCGTGAAGATTTTGTTCAAGTCAAAAACGATT